>CAYPMT010000074.1:0-11864 GCA_964411875.1 uncultured Kangiellaceae bacterium | reverse complement strand
GCACTCGAGCCACGAATGACTTCGACCTTTTTTATTTGAGAGGCAGGCAGCGCGCTGAAAGCCTCGATCCCTAGAACTCTTCGTCCATTAATTAATATTTGCCCATACTGCTGATCCAAATTTCTAAACCTGATCTCTCCACCTGCAGTAATAAAGACACCACTAACTCGTTGTAAGATATCTTCTAGAGTATCTGGCTCAAAACGCTGAAAGTAATCTTTATCATAAGAAAGTACGGGTTTTATATCATCCGTTCGATCACGAGAAACCACACGTCTACCAACAACTCTGACGACATTTTCATCCTCTGCAGTGTCGTCGCCCTCGTCATCATCTTCTTGAAGAGCCAGTGCTAAATCATTGTTGGCGCTAGTTTTAATGATAACCGTTTTTTTGTTTGTAAACTCATAATTAAGATTGGCTTGTTTGGTTAAATGATTTAACGCTTGAGAGGCTGTCATTTTACCTTTGAGTTCAGAAGTGACTATATCGTTAGGTATGCTTTGGCTGAGTACTATTTGCACGTCAGCCTGTTTGGAATAGTCCAATAAAGCATTTTTGATAAGCTGAGGCTTTATTGAAAAGCTAACTTCATTAGTTTGCGCCATTAGCGAAAATGACGAAAGCAGAAGTAGGCCTCCAGCTAAGTAATTTACAATTTTTTGCATAAGTTCCCCCGTTGAATATTTTAAGTATTTTTATTGCGCTATTATGATTATAAAAAATAACCGCACACTTAAAACGAATAAAAGAGATATTTTTGGAATAAAAAAAGATTTTTTTTTTAAACCTTTGATTTTTTTAGGCTTTTGTAAGGATTAATACTTTGTTTTTACTTACCGAAACCGCTCGAACAGGGTAGCCTTTTTGTAGAGCGAGTAGCCAAGGTTGAATATCACTTTTAAAAACGGTGCCAGTAAATGTAAGTTGTTTGGCGCGACTATCGGCAATAACAATTTTTTGGGATGAATAACGATTAATAGATTCAATGACATCATCTAATGGCGCATCAATAAAAGTCATTAAGCCAGAGCGCCATGAAATAATATTTTGTGAATCAACCTTTTTAATAGGACTGATGGTTCGATTTTGCTTAAGACTAGCTTGATCACCTGCGACGAGCTGCTTGTCTTTTTTAATTTGAACTAAAGCGATTTTTGGTTTTTTTTGATTTGAGTGGTTGTTTTCACTAGTGAGTTCTTTTTCATTAATTTGTACAACCCCTTCAATAACAGTCACATCGACTTCAGATTGCATATGGCGGATATTAAAGGCTGTTCCTATGGCCTGAACAAAACCATAACCCGTATCAACAACAAAAGGGCGAGAGTGATCTTTCGCAACTTGAAAAAAAGCCTCGCCTTGAATTAAACGAACCTTACGTATTTGTTGGCTAAATTCTACAACTATGAGTGATTTAGCGCCCATTTCAATAGTCGAGCCATCATCGAGATTAATGGTTTTATGTTCGGCGATAATTGTTTCAAAGGTATTATCTTTTTTATAGTCGGACAAAAGCTTAGTTGAGGATTCAGATTGAGAGTTAATTGATGTATTAAAATAGAAAAAGCTTAAGGTGAATAAAATCAATAGGGATGCTGCAAGCGCATATACGCTCTGTTTTTTTTGTAAGAAGCTAAATTTTTCTGGAGTATTATTTTGGTTTAAATTAGTAATCGTTGATTTTTTATCATGTAAAAACTGCTCGACTGATATTGACGTATCATAAGTATCTTCTTGAAGACTTTTGTTTTTATTTAAATATGGTGAAGAGACGTTGTCTAAATCTTTCCATAGTGATTCAACTGATTCAAAGGCTTTTTTATGCTCAGGGTCACTTTTATACCAATTTTCCCATTCATCTAATGTGTTTTTAGAAACTTTATTTTCTTGCAAGCGCAAAAACCATTCGGTAGCTTCTTCTAAAATTAGTTCTTCTTGTTTGTTTAAATTAATTTCTGACATCAGGTTTATTCTATACCGCTTTTACAAAAAACAATGGCTCGGGTGATATATTTTCGTATCATACTTTCTGTTAACTGCATTTTTTTTGCAATTTCTTGAAAGCTTTTATTCTTGAATTTGTAAAGTATAAAAGCCGTTCTGCATTTAGGTGGTAGTTGTTCAATCAGTTCTTCTAATAAATCTAGTTTTCGAGAGGCAATAGCAGATGCTTCAGGTTCCTCATTTGAATATTGTTGTTGAGTTTTTCTTATTTGATAAGCAATTTTATTAAAAGTTTGCCCCCGTCTTAAACGGTCAATAGCAATATTTTTAGCAATTTTAAATAAATAAGCCCGTAAATAATTCGAGGTATTATCAGAAGAAGCTGAATCAAGTCCAAGTAATTTAACGTAAGCCTCTTGGGCAACATCTTTCGCTTCTTGTTGGTTGTTACAGTAATTGCATAAATAGCCAACTAGTTGTTGGTTGTGGGCTTCGAATAGTTCTGCTACAAAATCATTAATATCATCAGAAAGTTTTTGTGATTGCTGCTCATGAGTCGTTGTCTTTTGTGGCGATAAACTATTATCGCTCTTTGATGTTTTAGAGTCGTTGAGTTGTTTTTTTATATGAAGTTGTTTGGCCATAAGATTTTTTTACTCTATCTACTACTACGATTAACAACCTTATTTTTCGAGTTTTTATATTCAAGTCCTTCAGTATCCTACTATATTTGGTTACTATAAGCCAACCTATTGTTTGCGTTTGCAATGTTAACCTATTGAATAATAAATATTTTTTTGTAAACGCAAGTGAATATTACATAAGTGAGGGGCTATATGAATAAATTTAATATTGATACTTCAAAGATAAAAGTTGGTGATATTGTTTTTATTGCTATCTCTAATTATTTATACAGAAAAGTAGCCGAATGTACTAATTCTTGGACTTCACATGTTGGTTGGGTGCATTCGCATAATGGTGAGGACTTTATGGTTGCTGAAAGTTCAGTACCTTTAAGTCGCATAACCACACTGAGTCAGTTTATTGATCGTTCAGAAGGTGGTCAGTTTGCGGTTAGGCGTTTGAGGTTTGATTTAACTGATAAGCAAATTAAAGCCTTGCAAGTTGAGAGTCAGAAGCGTTTAGGTAAGTGGTATCATTTGGGGTTTAAGTATGAGTCTTCGCGCCAGTTTTGTTCCAAGTTTGTTTATGATGTTTACCGTGATGCATTAGGTGTTGAAGTGGGGCAGTTACAAACTTTTAGTGAACTATTAAATGAAAACCCTGGTGTTAGTTTGACCTTTTGGCGTTTATGGTATTTTGGTTTTATTCCCTGGGATAGGGTAACTATTACCCCAGGGATCCAGTATAAAGCAGATTGTTTAGAAACAGTTTTTGAGGCAAATATTAAACATAGCCAAGCTATTTGATTTTCAACTATTTTTTAATACTGGCTAAGTCGAGTAAAAAGGCGTATTGCCTTGCTTGATCATAGAAACGTTTGTAGCGTCCAGATTTACCGCCATGACCCGCTTCCATATCAATATCTAACAAGAGTTGATTATTGTCAGTTTTCATATCGCGTAATTTGGCGATCCATTTTGCAGGCTCAAAATACTGTACTTGTGAATCATGCAATCCTGTGACAATTAATAAATTTGGATAGTCTTGTTTTTTAACTTGATCATAGGGTGAGTAAGACAGCATATAATCATAATAGCTTTTTTCATTAGGGTTACCCCACTCATCATATTCATTAGTGGTTAAAGGGATCGACTCATCCAGCATGGTGGTGACTACATCAACAAATGGTACTGCTGCAATTACACCGTGATAAAGTTCAGGAGCCATATTAACAACTGCTCCCATGAGTAATCCACCAGCACTTCCACCTTGCGCATAAATACGTTTTTTATCGCCATAATTTTTATCAACTAAGGCTTTGGTTACATCAATATAATCATTAAAGGTATTTATTTTGTTAAGCTTTTTACCATCTTCATACCATTGGCGGCCTAGCATTTTACTGCCACGAATATGAGAGATGACGTAAACAAAACCTCTGTCTAGTAAGCTTAAACGTGAACTACTAAAACCGGGATCGATAATTGCGCCATAAGAACCATAGGCATAATGAAGAAGTGGGTTAGTCGCATCTTTTTTGAATTTATCTTTACGATACACAATTGAAACAGGAATTTGTTTACCATCACGAGCCGTAATCATAATGCGCTCGCTTTGATAGTTTTTGGAATCAAAATCACCTAAGACTTTATTTTGTTTTAGAAGCTTGCTGGTTTTCTTAGCGATATCGTATTCAAGTAACTCACCAGGTGCCGTCATGCTTGAATAATGATACCGAATAACCTTTGATGCTGGATCGGGGTTAGAGCCTAAGCCAGCGGTATAAGGCAACTCCTCAAACTTAATTTCATCGAATGGCTTACCATCGAAATTCCTCAATATGATTTTACTAAAGCCGTTGACTCTTTCACTTGTGACAAGGTAATCGTTAAACAACTCAAAACCTTGGAATAGCGTTTGTTCTTGGTGAGGAATAATTTTTTGCCAGTGTTCTTTGCTACCAATTTTATCATCAGCAACTTTGAAAAGTTGGCTGTTAGGAGCATCTAAATCACTTTGAACATAGAAGTAATCGCCGAAGTGGTCAATGCTGTATTTATGGTTTTTTTCTCGTTTTAGAAAAGGTATTGGTGCCAATGTTGGTTTATCTGCATCGATCAATAATATTTCACTGTTAGTGGTTGAAGAAAGAAAGATACCAATATATTTTTCAGAGCGAGCTTTACCAATACCCATATAAAAAGTGTTATCTTGTTCTTCGTAAACTAAAACATCATCTTTTTGTGAAGTACCGAGTTTGTGTCGATACACTTGATAAGAAAGTAGCGTCTCTGGGTGGTTCTTAACATAGAAAAGCGTTTCATTGTCGTTTGCCCAAACAAGATTGCCAGAGGCGCCTTTAATCACATCATTATAAAACTCGCCCGTTGCTATATTCTTTACTCTAATGTCATATTGTCTTCTACTAACAGTATCTTCCGATATGGCTAAAAGTTGCTGGTTAGGACTAACCTCAATATCGCCTAGACTGTAATAGTTATGGTCTTTAGCTCTTTCATTTTGATCAATTAAAACTTCATCAGCTGCCTGCATAGTGCCTTTTTTTCGTAGGCTAATACGATAATCTTTGCCTTCTTCATACTTAGAAAAATACCAATAGCCTTTATCAAACACGGGAACTGACTCATCATTGGGTACAAGACGTCCTGACATTTCTTTATAAAGAGTTTCTTGAAGTTCTTCTGTATGGGCTAGTTTTGCTTTAGTGTAATCTTGTTCAGCATTTAAATAAGCAAGCATTTCAGGATTTTGACGTGTATCATCTCTTAACCAGTAATAAGGATCATTTCTTTCGTGGCCATGAATGGTCATTTTATAGCTAACTTTTTTGGCGATAGGTGCTTGAATTGAAGTGGATGAGTTCAAGGTTTTATCCTTCTTTGGTTGAATGCTTGAGGCCTGATTGCTTTTTGAGCTTTCGTCATTTGAGCTATTATCGTTGCTGCAACTAGTCATATAGATTGAGCAGGTTAAAATAAGGCTTAACTTAATGATAGATGATTTCATTTTAAGATTTTATCCATTATGATGAGTTACCTAGTGAATCATAACAAATATTTTTTGCGCAAGTCGAGTCGCTGAAATAAATTATTACAATCATTCAATCGGTAAAAGTTATTACTCTTTGGGTAAAACGAATCGGACAAAACAACAATATGGCAAAACGCAAAAAAACAGATAAGTCCTCAGGTATGACTAAGGACCCTCATTTTGCCCGAGAATCGGAGAAGTACGATAACCCTATTCCCAGTCGAGAATTTATTCTGGAGTATCTTGAAAAGATTGGTGGGCCGCTTAAATTTAAAGCCGTTCAACATCATTTTGAGTTATTTGATGTGGAACAAGAAACGGCTTTATCACGACGATTGAGGGCCATGGAGCGAGATGGGCAATTACATTGTGACCGACGAGGAGCTTACGGCATTGTTGATAAACTTGATTTAGTGCCAGGAAAAATTTTAGGTCACCGAGATGGTTTTGGCTTTTTTGTTCCAGATCAAGTCGAGCCTAAATCTAAAACTCCTTCTAAAAGTAAATCACTTAAAAACCGAAAATCACCTAAAGATCAAAAATCACATAAACAAGACTGGTTTGTTTCTGCTAGAGAAATGCGTAAAGTTTTTCCGGGTGAACGGGTGTTAGTTCGTCAAAAAAACCAATCATCTGACGGCCGTATAGAAGCTCAAGTAGTTGAAGTTCTGCCAAGTGATGAGCCTCTGAAAATAGTCGGTCGTTATTTTATTGAAAGCGGTATTACTTTTGTAACTCCGGAAGACCCGCGCATTTCACAAGATATATTAATTCCACCCGATGATCCGCTTAAGGCCAAACATGGTCAAGTGGTGGTGGCTCAAATTAAAACCAGACCAACTTATCGTTCCAAAGCGGTTGGTACTTTAGTGCAAGTACTAGGGGACTATCTTGACCCTGGCATGGAAATTAAAATTGCCATCAGTCAATTTTCGATTCGTGATACCTGGCCTCAGGAAGTTCATGATCAGTTACAACAATTACCTTTAGAGGTCGAGACTAAAGACTCTCAAGATAGAGTCGATTTGAGAGACTTACCTTTAATTACTATTGATGGTGAAGATGCTCGAGACTTTGATGATGCTGTATATTGTCAGCCGACTCAAAGTGGTGGGTGGAAGTTATGGGTCGCGATTGCTGATGTGAGTCACTATGTGTTACCTGATAGCTCATTAGATATTGAAGCGGTTAAGCGAGGTAATTCGGTTTATTTCCCGAATGCTGTTGTACCAATGCTGCCGGAGCAAATATCTAACGGCTTATGTTCTCTTAAACCGGAAGTTGATCGCCTTTGCATGGTTTGTGAAATGAGCCTAACGGCTAAAGGTGTAGTTAGTCGTAGCAAATTTTATCCGGCGGTTATGCATTCAAAAGCTCGCATGACTTACAACAAGGTTTGGAGTATTTTGCAAGGCGATGAAATGTTATGTCAGCAGTATGCCGACATAGTTAAGCCAATTCATCAGCTTTATGACTTGTTTAAAGCCCGTACAGCACTCAAAAAACAGCGTGGAGCAATTGATTTTGATACCACTGAAACACAAATTATCTTTAATGAAAACCGTAAGATTGAAAAAATTGTTCCAGTAGTTCGCAATGATGCACACCGAATTATTGAAGAATGTATGATTTGCGCTAATGTGGCATCAGCTAAATTTTTAATCAAAAATAAAGCTGCAGGACTTTATCGAGTTCACCTTGGGCCCCAAGAAAAAAAGCTCGAGGTTTTGCGACAATATTTAGCCGGCTTAGGGTTTTTTATTACTGGTGGAGAAGATCCAACGCCTAAAGTTTTTCAACAGCTATTAACAGAAATAAAAGATAGGCCCGATGCAGATAATATTCAAATTATGCTGTTGCGTTCGATGAGTCAGGCGGAGTACTCACCGGATAATCAAGGTCATTTTGGTTTGGCATTTGATGCTTACACGCATTTCACATCCCCTATTCGTCGCTATCCTGATTTAATTGTACACCGTTTAATTAAGGCTATTGTTTCGCAAGAAAAAGACAAGCAAGAAAAGTCACTCTTGAAGTATTATGACAAAAGCAAATTGGCTCAAATAGGCCAAACTAGTTCAGCTACTGAGCGAAATGCAGATATGGCAACACGCCAAGTAATGGATTGGTTGAAATGTGAATATATGCAAGCCCATATTGGTAATGAATATCTAGGTGAGGTGAGTAGCGTTACCAGTTTTGGTATATTTGTACGCTTAAACGAAGTTTTTGTTGAGGGTCTTGTGCATGTTACAGAATTAGGCAGTGATTATTTTCATTATGACTCGGCTAGCCAATCGATGATAGGTGAAAGAACAAAACAGCGCTTTTCGATTGGCGATCAATTAAAAATACAAGTCTCTCAGGTCAATATGGAGCAGCGAAGAATTGATTTTTCTCTGGTTGAATTAGGTGAAAAACAAAATTCCAGCAAAAAGAAAATGGCTAAAAAGAGTGAGTTTGAAAAGAAAAAACCTAAGAAGAAAAAACTAACAGAAAGAGAAAAGCTTTATGCTCAAGCTAAAAAACGCTCTTCAAAAAGTAATACTAAAAAGTCATCAGAGGGTAAAAAAGCAAGCCCTAAAAGAAAAGTGAAAGCTAAACCAAAGTCTGTCTCTAAACCTCAACCTAAATCGAAGTCAAAGAAAAAATAACATGAGTATTAAAGAAAAAATATTTGGCATTCATACAGTTGAAAGTTTTTTACAAAAGCAGCCAGAGAATGTATTGCAGTTGTTTTTACAGAAGAACCGTCAAGATAAACGCTTATCACCGATTGAATCATTAGCCAAACAATCAGGTATACATTATCAGTTAGTTGATAAGCGTAAAATGGATGATTGGGTAAAAGGTAATCATCAAGGTGTGATTGCTGATGTAAAGGTTAATGATGCCATGATGAAAGAAGATGACTTATTAACACTTGCCGAAGAAAAACAAAACTTATTACTACTAGTTTTAGATGGTGTTACTGATCCACACAATTTAGGTGCTTGTTTACGCACTGCCGATGCAACTGGTGTTGATGCTCTCGTGATCCCCAAAGATCGTTCGGCATCGTTAACTGCCGTTTCACGTAAAACGGCTTGTGGTGCGGCGGATACAGTACCGCTTGTTAAAGTGACTAATCTCGCTCGGTTTTTATCTCAGTTAAAAGCGTTAAATATTTGGGTGATAGGCACGGCTGGCGAAGCAACCGAAACGATTTACCAAACCAAGCTTCAAGGTTCAATCGCACTTGTACTAGGCGCAGAAGGAAGTGGTATGCGACGACTCACACGAGAGAGCTGTGATCAATTAGTAAAAATTCCTATGGCGGGTAGTGTTGAAAGTTTAAATGTTTCTGTTGCTACAGGGGTTTGTTTGTTTGAAGCTGTAAGACAGAGAGGGTAAAAAAATTTCGCACCGATTCTCGGTGTGCGAGTCACTTTTGGTCTAAGTCCCAAAAGTAACCAAAAGGAATTTTTTGCTAGGCAAACTAGTTGGTCTTGATGAGGAAAATCAATCAGTCTTCAAATGCGCTTTTTATATAACGTAAAAGCGAGTGAAGTACAAGACTCGCGTTGCTCAAACGGTTGCACTTCTTATTACTCGCTTTCATGAATCATAATCCCGTTTGCAGACGCGGGACACCAATAGTTTATAGAGAACTGAAAGTTTTTATTCTAATAATTGCTAAAGCATATTACTCTCGAGTAGGAGTAGTAAACTTTAATAATTGTAGGTTGAAAATTTTTAGGTTCTTGCTAGTTATTAAGCCTTGCGTCTGCAAACGTTCAATTAGAATAAATAAAAGTGCGTTGAGAAGCGGAATGTTTGAACGCAGTGAGTTTTTCGCTTCCCGCACTTTTTCTTTAAGCTATAAGAAAAAGTAAAGTTTTGAGTTTTCTCACTATAAACGAATAATTAGTTTGCCTAGCGAAAAATATTTTTGATTACTTTTGTTATTTGACAAAAGTAATAAGAGAATAAAATTGCAGTTGTTTTTAGAGCTTGAGTTAAAAGTGACCTGCAAACAAGCGAATCGTTGCGAAAACGATTTAAACCCTTTACTAAACTTTATCAAAGTTTACTTATTAGTCGCAGTCCCAACATCTAATCGCTCAAACCAATCAAGAAATTGCTCGACCATCTCACCTTTGAACAGGCTACCATGTTGAGGTGCAATGATTTCAATATCGAGTTGTCTGACTTTGTGGATCCATTCTTCTTTGGCTTTATTTGATGGCATCCAGCGTCGATGGAAGTATTCCATTTTAGAAATATGAGCATCAAAGTCTTCGACAAAGAAATTAGGATTATTATCATTGAGTACAGCACCAATATCGCCGCTCATGAGAATCTTGGCCTCTTTGTCATAAACATTAAAGTTGCCAGAAGAGGGCAGGTAATGAGCTGAAATAAAATGTAGCGTAGTATTACCTAATAAAATTTCGCTACCTTCATCTGGAATGGCTGAGTATTGAATGCTGTTCATGCCGAAATGACGAATAAACGATTCCCAGATAGCTGGCGCATAGAGTTTTGAGTCAATTAAGCATTGCTCCCACAGACCTAAGGATGAAATTGTGTCGGGATCTTGGTGAGAGGCAAATAAAGCCTTAATATTATCAAGGCTGGTATAACGTAAAACAGAAGTTAGCATTTGGGAAAATAACTCAACGCCGCCTGGCTCTAAAATAATACTCTGCTGATTATTAATGACCATATATTGATTAGTATCAATCAGTCTTTCATCGCGCTCGACATCACGACCAAAGCATAACCATTGATGATTATCTTTTTCAAAAATTGAAACGGCTTTCATAGTTTTTTCCTTGGGTAATCTTTTGTTTAATATGACTGTCTATTTAATATAACTGTGTTTGTTTAAAGTAATTAGTTGTTTAAAGTAGCCAGTTGCCTAAAGTAATTTACTGTCTTAAATGAGCAATATGTTGTCTGGCACTTTCAAGATGCGAGTTAATTCGTTCGCCAGCACTTGAAACTTTATCGGCAACTGAATTGAGTGAATGTTGAAAGTCTTCATGAGCTCGTGAGGCTTCAACTCGAGAGACAACTGAAACGACTTGAGTAGCACGAAGTTCCATTTTAGCTTCATCAAGCTTAGTCACTAATGCTCTAAGAGAGCGACTAATTTTACTTTCTAGAATATTTAGGTTGCTGCTGACTTTGGTGTAAACCGGTGTTATTTGATCGCCATAATTATTTTTAGGGTCTTGTTCGACTTTATTGAGACGAGCAATAAACCCTTGAGAGCGAAATAACTCTGAAGCGGTTTTTGTTTGAGAAACAGCAATAGTGTTAACACTACGGGCAGCTTCAATCGTTAGCTTTGATAGACCTTCAATAAAACGAGTAATTTCATTAAAGCCCGCAGCGGTTGAGCCTGCTCTAACCGCTAATGCTCTGGCATTTTTTGAGGTAATTGAGAGCTCTTCAGCAATTGATTGAGCCTTAAACAATTCCGATGCAACATGAGCAACTGAAATAAAAGTATCGGCAGCATCGCGCTTTTTATTCATTTAACAACCTGAAAGATATAATTGACCTACTTAAAAAATAGGAGAAATTTTAAGGTTTTTCCAGTGGATTAAATGAATATTTACTTTTTTCTTTAAGTTATTGTTTATAATCGGAATTTATTCTGGTCATTGAGTTTGTTATTTAGGAGTTTTGATGAGAAAAATAGGGTTATTCACGTTTATATTGTTAGTGCCTCTTTTAGAAAGGGCATTTGCTGCTGAAAACAAGGATAGTTTTGAAATAAGGCTTGTCGCAGCAGCCCAAGCAAGAACTCTCCACAAAGTGACTTATTCAGGCCAATATAGGGCTATTAATTACCCTAATGGTGATGTGCCCAATAATATAGGGGTTTGTACTGACTTAGTGATTCGGAGTTACCGTAAGCTAGGTATTGATCTTCAGCAACTGGTTCATGAAGATATGAAAGCTAACTTTTCCCTTTATCCGAATCATTGGGGGCTAGAAAAGCCCGACACCAATATTGATCATAGGCGTGTGCCTAATTTACAGGTCTTTTTCAGTCGTTTTGGAGAAAGTATAACCATTAGCCAAAATCCTGAGGATTATTTACCGGGTGATTTAGTCACTTGGATGCTCGGAGGGAGCTTACCGCATATTGGAATCGTTAGTGATAAGAAAGCAGCTGATGGCAAACGACTACTGATTTTGCACAATGTTGGACTGGGCCCTAAAGAAGAGGATTTTCTTTTTGCTGC
>CAYPMT010000073.1:0-12993 GCA_964411875.1 uncultured Kangiellaceae bacterium | reverse complement strand
AAACTGCCATAAAAAAGTTCTTCTCCGTTATCCCTTGTCAAATACGGGATGACGGATTGATAGTCTACGGGAAATAGAGTGGTAGCTGACTGGAGAAGATGTTTTTGTAACATGACTCATAAGAAACAGGATGACGTATGTTAAGCTCAGAGACTGACTAGAAAGGTTTAATGTTTGCGAGATTGAGAAGTTAAATCCCACATAGGTAAGTAAACCGCGAGCATTAAAATAAGTACAATAGCACCGATAAAGACAATTAAAATCGGTTCTATGTAATCACCCATTTTTTTTAAGTCGTAATCAACTTGCTCTTCATAAAAAACGGCTACTTGATCAAGCATTTCATCCAGCTGTCCGGTTTCTTCACCTACTGAAATCATTTGTATAGTTAAAGGTGAAAACATTTTCGAGCGAGAGGCAACAGCCCGAATTGATTCACCGCGTTCAACACCTTCGCGCATCACATTAATATGCTGTGCCACCCAAACATTATCCACAACATCACTAACAATATTGAGTGAGTTAATTAATGGAACACCAGAGCGACTCATCATAGCAAAAGTTCGAGAAAATCTGGCCAGTAATGCTCGATAAATAATATCACCAAAAACGGGTATTCTCAGTTTAACTTTATCCCACCATAGTCGGCCTTTATCCGTTTTAATAAAACGATTAAACCCATACAAGCCGGCTATGCTGACAAATACGATATAGTGCCAATAGTTAACAAAAAACTCACTAGTTGTCATTAGGATACGTGTTGCTAAAGGGAGTTCACCAGCATTAAAGCTAGAAAAAAGATTAGCAAACTGAGGGATAACAAAAATATTAATAACAACAATAGCAGCAACAATAGCAAGCGAAACAAACATGGGATAACGAGTAGCACTTTTAATTCGTTCTTTAGTTTTTTGTTCAAGTTCTAAATAGGCCGCTATTTGTTGAAAGGCTTCTTCTAGTCTGCCGGAGTTTTCACCTACATGAATTAAACTAATGTAAAGCGGCGAAAAAATATGAGGGTGTTTAGAAAAAGAGCTGGCTAAATTAGTACCAGCATTTAAGTCATTATAAATAGATTCGAGTGTTTCTTTTAATGCTCGAGAATTGGTTGTTTCCAAAAGCCCATTAATGGCACGGGTGAGTGAAATGCCTGCCTTGGTTAAGCTATACATTTGGCGACTAAACATAACTAAATCATGCAATTTAACTTTTTTGTTATGAAATAATTTACCGACATCAAGTTCAAGCAGACTTTTTTCTTTAGTGGTTTCAGTGATTGATACAGGAAAAGCGCCACGAGCTATTAATCGCTCGGCAACCGTATCTTGATTAGCGGCTTCCATTTTTCCTTTAATGGATTGACCGCTAGCATTACGTGTGACGTATTCAAAGTTTGCCAAGTTATACCTCGGTTTCGTCAATGGACTCACAAACTCTGAGTACTTCATCTAGGCTGGTAGTACCTTTTAAAGCTAAGTTAATGGCTGATTGACTCAAGGGTTTGTAAAACTCTGAGGTTTTAGCTAATTTGCTAAGCGAGCTATAGTCTTGTTGGCGGATGGCTTCGAGTATGGCTTGATTAGGCAATAAAATTTCAAAAAGAGCGACTCTTCCTTTATATCCGGTGTTATTACATTGAGCACAACCCTTGCCTTGATAAAATTGACTCGATGAATTAATTAATTGAGTTCGTTTAGATAACCAATTTAACTCGTTCTCATCAGGGGTATAAACTTCTGAACAAAAATTACAAATGCGCTTAACCAGTCTTTGGGCAACAATGCCGCGTAAGCCGCTGGCGAGTAAATAAGGTTCTGTTCCCATATCGGCCATTCGTATTGCTGCTGATAAGGTATCGTTAGTGTGTAATGTTGATAAAACCAAATGGCCAGTAACCGCAGCTCTTAGCGCAATTTCTGCCGTTTCTTGATCTCGCATTTCGCCAACCAAAATAACATCGGGATCTTGGCGCAAAATACTGCGCAGCACTTTAGCAAAAGTGAGTTCAATTTTAGGGTTAATCTGAACTTGATTAACTCGAGAGAGTTTATATTCAACGGGATCTTCAATAGTAATAATTTTTCTTTCAGGTGAATTTAATTCAGACAAAGCTGAATAGAGCGTGGTTGTTTTACCGCTACCCGTTGGTCCTGTAACTAAAATTAAACCATGAGGAAAAGCCAGTAATTTTTTTATGGCTTGTAAAATATCTGGATCCATACCGGTTTGGTCAAGGCTAAGTAGTCCAGAGTTTTGATCAAGCAAACGCATAACCACAGATTCACCGTGTTGAATGGGCATAGTTGATAAGCGAATATCAACTTCGTGGCCGCGAGCTCTAATTCTAAAGCGCCCATCTTGTGGCTTGCGTTTCTCTGAAATATCTAAACCACACATTAACTTAAGGCGTAAAACTAAGGCGGGCACAATGCGGGTTTCTTTAATGACTTGTTCTTGTAATTGGCCATCAACCCTTAACCTGACTCTAAGAACATTAGCATCTGGTTCAATATGAATATCAGAGGCTTTCATTTTGATGGCCTCATCAAACAAACTTTGTAAAAGCTTAGCGACGGGTGCATCTTCATTAGAAAGGTTATCGTTTAAGCCAGGCAGATCAAAATCTTGCTCACTTAGTTCACCTTCTAACTCTTCTGCTAAAGAAGATATTTCACTTGTTGAGCGATACAGACTATCAATATTACTGACAATTTCAGATTCTATTGCAGCACAAATTTGGACAGGTTTAGCTAACTTTTCTTGTAATTGATCAAATTTATCAAGATCGGTTGGATCCGCCATTACCACTAAATACTGACCTTCTTTTTCATCGATAACTAGGGCTCTTAATCGTCGAGCACTCATTTCATCAAGATAATGAACAACTTTTGTATTAATTTTAAAATGAACGAGATCAATAAACTCAATCTGTAATTGTTCCGCAAGCAATTGAAGTAATTGCTTTTCATCCACATAGCCGAGATTAATTAATAGTTTACCAAGGCGTTGACGATTAGTTTTTTGTTCTTTCAGAGCATCATCAAGCTGTTCTTGAGTGATAATTTTTTTTTCGGTGAGTAAATCGCCTAGTCTAATTTTCTTTAGTAGCATAAACTAACCTCAATACAAACTAAGCCTAGTTTTAATAAAGGCTTGATGCTGTGGCGATAACTCTGCATAGTTAAGTGCTTGTTGATAACGTTTTTTAGCGAGTTCTTTCTCACCTAGCTTATCAAGTGAAATAGCAAGGCCTAAATAAACATCACCAGATACCGGAAAATTTTTTATCAGGCTTTGATAGTCCTCAATGGCAAGCAAATGCTTTTGCTGTTTTTGGCGTAAGACAGCACGTACTTGAAAAACAACTTTTTGGTTTTCTATAGTGCCTGGTAAGTCAGTTATAAAACTCTCAGCTTGTTCAAATAACCCTTTATTAGAATAATATTGGCAAGCTAGTAAGCGAAAGGCGATTTGGTTTGGTTGATAATTAACAGACTCGTTGAGCCATTCTTCTACTAGCGGGTCATTTTTTTCTAATAAAAGCTTGGTTAAATAAATTCTTGCATTATAAAAGTCAGGGTTTATTTGGATAAGCTGATTAAGTGCTTGCTTAGTTCCTTCTAAACCAATAAGGGACTGGTTTTTTTTTATAGTGCTTAGTTTTTTTTCAAGCTGAGTTGTTAATGAATAGGTTTTAATAGGTTTATTTCTATCTGCTATCGAATTTGCATTAAGATTAAAACTAACAACTAAAAAAAATATCGTTAGCCAAGTAATCTGGCTGTGAATGCCTAGACACTTAACAGGATTAAAGGGTATTGATCGATTGGTTATAGTCATCATATTTTTTATGGCTTACTATTAGTTTTTCAATTTAAGCGATGTAATTACATTTGGTTAAATCGGTCTTTTATTTGCTGAATATCTTTTGAGTAAGATGAGTTATCAATTAACGTAGTTTTTAATAGAATAACCAATTCACTCTTTACAACTGATTCGCGGGTTTGTTGAAACACTTTGCCAAGTAGAGGAATATCACCTAATACGGGCACTGAGTTTTTACTGGTTTCAGTTGAATTTTGCATAAGTCCACCAATCACAATGATTTGATTGTTTTTAGCTCTAACAATACTGTCTGATTCTCTAACATTGCTTAATGCAAGTGGTAGAGAAAATTGATCGCTACCCAATGTTAGCGTTTTCTTTTGATCTTCAACTTCACTAACAACAGGATGAATATGTAAAATTATTTCACCTTGTCGATTAATCTGTGGAGTTACATCGAGAGAAATTCCTGAGAAAAAAGGTGTCAGCGTAACACTCGGTGTTGTTGCTGTACTTGTACCAGTAACCGTTGTTGTTGAAACTTCGGTAACAAAAAACTCATCACTACCGACTTTTATGATAGCTTTTTGATTATTAATGGTTGAAACCCTTGGCGAGGAAAGCACCTGAACATCGCCTTGGGTTTTTAATAAATCGAGTGCGCTGTTAAAAGAGTTGCCATTGTAAATCATCGAAAAAATGCCATTAAGCGGAAAATCACTCGCAGCTGTTTCAAGGACTTGACCTTGTTGATTAATTGTTAATTGAGAGTCGCTATCGACACTGTTAACTTTATTCCAATCAATGCCCGCTTGGAAACCTTCAGATAATTTTACCTCAATGATTTTGGCTTCTAAAATTACTTGGCGATTTAAATTAGATTGAGTAATGTTTAAATAGTCACGAATCAACCTTTGGGTACTCGGTAAGGCTTTAACAATCACAACCCCAGCATGTGGACTGACAACAACATTGGCTTTTTCTTCATCTTGAATAATTAGACTCAGGCTACTCTTTAATTCTTTCCAAAAATCGGCACTATTTTTAGTTGATATTTCGGATGAATTATTTTGCAGTAAATTAGAGGAACCATTAGTTTGATTGCCGTTGGACTGATTATTATTATTTTCTTGCTGACCACTAACAATTTGGCCAGAAACTTTAGTATGTGAATGGCCTGTGCGATCAAGATTAATATAATCAACTGGATAAACAGCAGTCATTGATTCAGCTGAAGAAATATAAAAGAGATTATCCTTGCGCTCGACCATTAGTGGATACATGCGTTCCAATGCCAATAATACATCGCTAATGGTAACGTTTTTTAATTGTAGAGAAATTTGAGCATTAATCTCTGGACTAACAATAATGTTATAAGGTGTTTCATTAACAAGTCCTAACAAAAAACTACGCACATCGGTATTTTTAACCGAAACATCAAATCGTTCTTCTGTTGGAGGCATTTCTTGTACATGAATCGGTGGTAACAGGCTATTAATAATGGCATCAGTAGAGGCTTGAGTTTGAGCTGCAGATTCTTCTAGTTGATTAATTGTCTCTAAGGCCAAATTATTTTTAGGTTTTTCTGATGATGGAAAATGTTTGCACGCACTTAATAACCCGGCGATTAGTACGCCAATAAGGTAAACAAATAATTTTCTATGGTTTAACTGCATTTCAATCATAACTTTGGTTTTTTACTTTAGGAATTAACCTGAGGTTAATTGTTCCATTTTTAGAACTAAGCTGAACGCTATCATTATCGATTTGGGTAAGTTGATGGTTTCGATAATAATCGCCCTTTTTATAGTTCTTACCTTCAATAATGGCAAAATATTTACCATTTCGCTTAAAAATACCGGTTAAACTTGGTTTTATTGGAGCAGATGAGGAAGATTCCTCATTAATAGTTGGTTCACCGGGCAATTGGGGACGAGTTGGATCGCTTGCCAAACTATGGCTAGTTAATAATGAGCAAAGCGTAATAATTAAACTTTTTTTAGCCACCGATCCACTTCCTGCTCAAACTAAGGGTTGAAACTACGAGAGTTATTTTTGATGTCGGATAGGTCTGAACTGCATATTGCAGACTTTCGAAATTAACTTTTTGTGGTGTTGATTCTAGTTTGGCAATAAACTTTTGCGTTTCAATATAGCTACCTTCCAATATGATTTCTACTGGATGGCGATAAACCTGTGGTGATTGCTGAGAGTCTTCTGTACTTTTGGGAGTGCGTTCTTTTGATGAAACAAGCTTTGTGTTTTTTGAAATAGAAAAAACACTTTCTTCTAATAACGGTTGATTACTTTCAAACAAAGCTTGCGGCGTAGATTGTTTTAAAGAAATAATTTTTAGGTTTTTTGAGTGAGATAAGATTTCTTTTAAGACAGCAAGCATATCTTCTGGCTTAACGAGATGAATAGTTTTTTTATCTAGTTCGGATTTGGTTTTGATAATGTCTTGGTTAATTCGATCTAATTGTTTTTTAAGCGGATTACTTTTTTGGCTAATAATGCCTGAGTTAATTTCATTTAGATTAGTCGTTAGTTGTGATAAATTTTTGTTAAGTAAACTATTTTCACGTTTTATTTTTTTATCTTTATTGAAGGCATCACTAAGAAAAATTAAATCAAAAATAAAAATTAGAATAGCAATAGATGCAAAAGTCATAATTACGCGTATTCTGATCGGTTGCTCATCAAAGTAATCAATTAATTTTTTAAATTGACTATTCATTGATCAGCTTACCTTTTAGCAATTTAAAACTAACAATACGATCATTAGAGTGACCACGTTCAATTTGTAATTCATCAAATTGGCGTTTCAGCGACGTTGATTGATTGAGTCGGCTGACATAATCAGGAATAAATGTTTTATTGGTTGTCGCGCCAGACAAACTAAGGCTTTGTGATTGGATATTTATTTCGGTTAGCCAGACTGAATCGATAGTACTTTTCGATAAATCCTTAAGAATATCACTATACTTCATGGCTGGCGGCTGTATGGGCTGATTGATGACCAAAGTAAGTTTTTTGTAGTCGTTAAGCTCTTGTTGCGCTGAGGTGATTTTTTCAGGCAGCTCTTGATGATTAAGTTTATGAGCAAGCTCTTTTTGAGCCAATAAAATGTTAGATTCTAATTGACTGACATGTTGTTTTTTTAAATTTAAGGCTTGTTGCGATTGCTTCAATTGATTCGATTTAACCAAACCCCATAATAATAAGCTGATTAAAACAATCGCCAAAATGAGGCCAGCAAAACGACTGTCAAAACTGAGTGGCTTCGGATGGTACTCAGAAAAATAAAAATTAACCCGCTGCATCTAAACTTTTCCCGCTATCACAATACCCATTTCCGCTAAACTGGGTTGAGGCAAGTTATTTTGTTGGGTTGTGAATTGTGGCGATACTAATGCTACTGGAATATCTAAAAACTGTTGAATCATATTCGCTAGAGGCTTAGTCTGTTGAAAATTATTATTGTCGAGTGAAGCTTGCAGTGTTTCTGATTGAATTAATAGTTTATCAACTGGTTTACGAAACAGTTGGCTAATTACATAATCCATTGTCCGTTGAATTTCTAACAGAAATTTTTGGTTATCTTGATTTTCTGATTCAAGATTAAACTCTTGGTCTTTAGGAATAAACAGGCCTTTTTTATAGCGGCTAAATGAGAGCTCTTCGCCATTGTAAAAATTAAACACCAAACCAGCATTATCTTCACCAATATAACCGACAATTTTACCTGTAGATAATTCGGGCAAAATAGCTTGGCCGATGGCTAGTTCTTCGATTTCAATCGATTCAAGTTGCAGGTTAGCTTGCTTAGAAATATCAATGATAGATTCAACCAGTTGTTTTTCTAATGCAATTACAATGACTTGTTGATTATTCGGATCAGGATGCTGAGGTTTATAGTAATTAACTACAACATCATCTAAGTTATGCTCTAATAAATCTTTTATTTGCCATTTAAGTGCCTGCCTAATTTCTTTTTCTGGGACTTTTTCATCTATAGCTAAAGATGAATCGACGGTATAGCTTTGGTAGGAGTCTCGCCCAACTAGCCAGCGACAAGCCTGGTTTTTTAATTGGCTTTGTCTGCTCCAGTCGATAAAAGCCTCTTTCAGCTGCTCTAAGTCTGTGTAATCAATTGATTTTGAAGCTATTTGTACGGGAGTGTTCGTTTGAATATCAAAATAGTTAAAGCTAGCATCTTGGGCATGGATGCTTGCTACAACTCTATTGCTTCTATTTTCCTGCTTATAAAAACGCACAAACTTCTTCCAAATTAACTGCTAAACTAGCTGGCAGAGCAAAATAGCAAATGCTTACCTTTTTGCTATTTCAAAGAGTTTTGCTCTATCAGATTAATGTAAGATTTAGCTTAGTAGGCCTTATCTTAGTTATCTAAATACTAATTAAAGTGTAGTTGAGAATTCCTAAAAGTAGTAACACAGGTTATTGATTAGGTTAAAAAATTGAAAAATCTTGATAAGATTGATTGATATCATTTTAATAGCGGTTATAACTCGCTATAATTCTTCTCGAATTTTCGACTATGCTTTATGTAGTATCAATCTAATATCGATTAATTGGAGAGCAATCAAGTGTTTAAGAAGCAATTTACATTATTGGTTATAGCCATAGCGGTTTTTGGGGGGCTATCTTTGTCTGCCCATCACTTAAAAGAAGAAACTATTGCTAAACGAACTCAATCACAATTAAGCGTTTATCGAGAAGGTGATGAAATCCCTAAAATAGTACCTGCTGTTGCCCAGTCAACAGGCGGTGGTGCTCGAGGGGCTGAAGAAATTTATACCACTAAGTGTGCTTTATGCCATGATGCAGGCATTGCTGGTGCGCCTAAAACAGGTGATGCCGCGGCTTGGGTTGAACGAATTAAACAAGGCGAAGAAACGCTTATCTCACATGCAATCGATGGCTTCCAAGGAGCGGCAGGTGTTATGCCAGCAAAAGGCGGTTGTGTTGATTGTAGTGATAAAGAAATTACCGATGCCGTTAAATATATGGTTGAAAAAGCAAAGTAAGTACATACTTCAAAAAAACTGGTTAGTAAAACCTTAAAGAATAACGAGTAAAATAAAAGCCGGCAAATTGCCGGCTTCTTTATGCTAGATATCTCGAATCGACAGAGTGTTAGGGATTCACTCGCAGGGACCTACTCCACCAACATTTCCAATTTTACGATCATATTATCTCTGGCAGTTTTTAATAAGTTTTGGCAGTCCTGACTTTTTTTCCAGTAAGCTTCACCAAAAACCAGGTGATAATTAATTTTGGGGTTAATTAATGCGATTTGTCGATTAATTGCAATATTGAGTTTAGCTTGTAGTTTTATAAGCGCGTTCTTTGGGGTTTCGGGCAAAATAATTAAATAGCTACCTTGGTCAGTATGGCCAATCATATCAGCCCACCGCAGCTCATCGGTTAGAACATGCTGAACTGATTGGTGAATAGCTTCATCATCGTCATTTGTGCCATTTAGAATCACTAGGTGTAACTTTAACAAGGACAAAGGATTGTCATAGCGGCGGCAGCGGCTAATTTCATACTCAAGTAAATTAAGCCAGCCTCCTGACTTTGCTGAAGGTCTATTGCCCTTTAATTTTTGAGAGGGTGCTGAGTCAGGCTGTTTAACAAAATAGTGTGCGAATGCTTTGCTTGGTTTTTCTAGAGCTGTTTGCCTATGGCTAAATTGGCAGCCATTACTGTTATCATTAAAGCTTTGTAAAATTTGAGTTTTTTGGTCAATAGCTTCTAATGGTAGAGATGGATATAGCTGGCCAACAACAGAGTCTTCGGTTAAACCCATGTCATCTAAAAAGTGCTGATTACACCAAATAATTCTTTCGCAAGAATCAACAATTAAAATACCTAAAGGTGATTTTTCAAAAACTTCTTTTTGATCAAATGACATTGCGTACCTTGTTAGCAAAACTGTTAACTGTATAAAATTTTGAATATCTATTATTGAAATAATTGTTCAAAATGTTTGGATTGCATCTAAACTTTACTTATGGGGCGGTTAATTGCCCTTAATTCTTTATATTATAGCTCTTGTTCATGGTAAAGCCTATTGTGAATTTCCAGGTGGTTGATTCTAAATTAATTGAGCAGCGTTTTACTCGCCTAAGTGAAACGCGTTTTATCAAGTTGTTAAGTCACTTTAATTATGCTCAAGCTAATGCGATTCATTTAATTCCTTTTTTATTCCATGTAAACCACCCGCTTCTTCCTGGTTATGTTGATAAAAATACGCCTTGTGGTTTACCCAACTATTCTCCTAATCAACTAGCAATACAGTTAGCGAAAGGAATTAGCAAAAGTTTTGAGTTTAAGCCAAGAGCTTATTTTAAATATGAAGTTGCTTCACTTTATTTAATGGGAAGTATGGGAACCTTGGGGCAGTCTTTTGATAGTGATTTAGACCTTTGGGTTTGCATCACTGACGAATTAGATATTGATCAGCGAGTTAAGTTAAAAAGGAAAATTAACTTAATTAGCCAATGGTTAAAAACTTTAGGTATTACATTAAATGGTTATCTAGTTCATTGTGATGATTTTAAAACCCATCAACAAAAAAGCCTGAGTGAGGAAAGTTGTGGGGATACACAAAACTATTTACTACTTGATGAATTTTTTAGAACTGCCATTTGGTTATCTGGAAAAAAACCGCTTTGGTGGGTTATTCCGCCGGATAAAAATTATCAGGGCTATCAAGAACAGCTTAACCGCCAGCGAATTAAACAACACGATTGGATTGACTTTGGTGAAGTTGAAAGTATTCCTGTTAATGAATGTTTTACAGCAAGCCTGTGGCATTTTTATAAGGCGATTGAGTCACCCTATAAATCGCTTGTTAAACTAATTTTATTAGAAGTTTATGCGAGAGATTTAAGCCATAAGCAGCTTTTGTCAACAGAATATAAAACCCTAGTCTACCAAGATGTTACTGACATTGAAAAACTTGATCCTTATGCAATGCTATTACAAAAAGCGGAAAGCATTCTTAAACATCAGCCAGAACGATTAGAGTTTTTAAGAAGAGCATTTTATTTGAAAACCAGTTGTAAAATAGAACTAAAAAATAAAATTAAGCAAGATTGGCGCTACCAAGAAATTTATCAACTAGTAAAAGCTTGGGGCTGGAATCAAGCTCGTTTGGACTATCTCAATCAACGCCTCGATTGGAATGTGTCTCATCTTTTGAAGGAGCGCCAACATTTAATCCGTGAACTGAATCAGTCCTTTGATTTTTTATCCGGCTTAGGAAATAAAGAAGAAAGGCTAGAAAATACCAACCAAGAAGAACTTAAATTATTAAAACGTCAGCTCGATGCTGTTTTTTTAGAAAAGACGGGCAAGCTATTAAAAATTAATTATGGTATTACAAAAGGGCTTTTAGAAACAGAAGTCACCTTATTTAAGAAGGCAGAAAAGCAGTGGCTAATTTATTCAAGTGCCTTAGAGCAAAGCGAATTAGCACTTCGCCAACCTTTTTATTTAGCAGAGTCAATCTTTCAATTATTAGCTTGGGCAGTCTATAACAAAATTATCAGTTTAACGACGAGTTATCGAGTTTATTCCGACAACCTTCTTTATACTGATGAAAGTTTAAATAAACTCGTTAAAAATTTATTGGCAGAAAACAACCTTTTGGAAAAATCAAATTCGCCTGATTTTCTGCAACAAGAAAAAACCAATCAAATAGCCATTTATTTAAATACCAAAAATGATCCCTTAAGCTTAGAAAAAGAGCAAGGAATATATAGTGTTGTTGAAGAAGCCGATATTTTTTCCTGGGGGAAAAATACGGTTAACCTAATTGAGCAATTTGATTTGCTATTAGTTAATAGTTGGGGCGAATATAGTACTCGTTCTTATCAGGCTAAAACCGCCTGGCTTGATTTTTTTATTGAATATTTAGACGGCTTTCAATCAGACAGTGAATTTATAACAAAGCAATTACAGCTATTTAACCAAAGTGAACTGCCCGATCACTATTTTCAAGATCGCTTAATGAGTTTACTTGATACTTGGAACCAACTTGTCGGGTTTAGTCAGAATGAACAAAAGCCTTATGTCTATTTAATGGCATTAGGTGATGGCTATTTAAGAATTGCATTTGAACCTGGACAAGTCAGTTATGATTTTTATTCAAGCAAGGATAAGCTCATTGAAACTCTGGATAAAAATAATTTGATTGAGTGTTTAATTGACCCTTATTTGAAGGGTATTGATCCTAAAATAGTTTAATGTTGCAATCAATGGCGAGCTTTAGCGGGCTCGATTTATTTTTTATAAGCTAACTACAGGGTACTTACTTTTAACGTGTTTATCCGCTACAGCAAAAAGTACTATAGAAAATAATGAGATGAATACTACCGTAGGTTTGGCATATTTTCCTATGATCGGGTCGCCGACCATAAATAATATTATTAATACACCACATCCAATAATAAATAGAATCTGAGAAAATGGGACGAGTATCTTGAGCCATAATGGTGCGCCACTTTTAAATTTAGCGTTGCAATTGGGACACTTAAACCGACCGAAGGGTGCTGCTAGATACCTACGCCATGAGAGTTCAATTTCACTATGACATTTTGGACACTTCATTTGAAGGGGGTCCTTGTGTGTTGTAACCCGCAAGCATCAAACACATTTTCAAGTAATGTTTCTAAAAATATATGTATGTTTTCAGGCAATTCAGCCCCCAGAATAACATCCGCATGATGTGTGATTTCTGGATGAATACTATGCCCATAAACACTATTTGAAGGAACACTTACTGCATAATCCTGTACTCCAGAAACCCCGGCAATTATTCTAAATTCATCGGTATCCAAATTTAGTGTGGTATAAAAATTTAGATAACTTTGGATTCCATTGAAAAGTATATTTTTTAGATACCCAGCGGGAATATACGGTCTTTGAACCTCTTTATTTAAACCCTCGGTCGACATGCCCCAAGTAGTTAAATCATGGAACAGCTGTGTCACTGAATGTGTTATTGTTTCAACTTCAGGGTCGTTTGAAAATCGTCTCATGCTACAAAGGCATACTCCATCTTGATTTCTTATATGTGCAATAATTACCTGACAGTCTAGTCATAGAAAATATCCTACAGTAATTACTATCAAT
>CAYPMT010000072.1:0-13111 GCA_964411875.1 uncultured Kangiellaceae bacterium | reverse complement strand
ATGCAAGATGGTTCAGATGCGGTTTCCGATTGGCCTCTATTAAATGCAATGCTTAATGTTGCAGGCGGAGCAACTTGGGTTTCACTTCATCATGGTGGTGGTGTTGGTATGGGTTATTCGCAACATTCTGGTATTGTCATTGTTTGTGATGGCAGTGAAGAAGCGGATAAGCGGATTGCCAGAGTTTTATATAACGATCCAGGTACTGGTGTTATGCGACATGCCGATGCTGGTTACGATATTGCTATTGAATGTGCAAAAGAGCAAGGTCTAGATTTACCGATGTTAAGCAATCAATAATTCGAGAGTAAAACATAATGAAACAGACATTAACGATTAAAGCTGGTGAAGCCACTCTTACACAATTGCGTGACATTGCGTTTAACCCAAGCATACTAGAACTCCATCAAGATGATGTTAAGAAAATTGAGCGTTCGCATCAACAAGTTAAAAATATTCTTGATAATGGCGAAACCGTTTATGGTATCAATACGGGGTTTGGATTATTAGCCAACACCAGCATTGCACCCGAGCAATTAGGACAGTTACAAACTAATTTGTTACTTTCACATAGCACTGGTACCGGTGAACTATTAAGTGACCAAGTAATTCGTTTGATTTTGGCGACTAAATTATTAAGTTTAGCGCGAGGGTTTTCTGGCGTTAGACCCATTATAGTTAAGCATTTGTTAGCGTTACACAATCACGAAGTTTATCCTTGCGTGCCAGCAAAAGGTTCTGTTGGTGCATCTGGTGATTTAGCGCCACTTTCACATCTTTGTATTCCTTTATTAGGTGAAGGCGAAGTCAGACACCAAGGTAAAATTCTTCCAGCAAAAGAAGGTCTAAAAATTGCTGGCATTGAACCTATTGAGTTAGGCCCTAAAGAAGGACTTGCACTGATCAATGGTACACAAGTTTCTACTAGCTTAGCCTTAATGGGGTTATTTAATTGTGAAACTATTTACGCTGCAGCATCTGTAGCTGGTTCGTTAAGTGTTGATGCACTCAAAGGTACGAGTAAACCTTTCGATCCTAGAGTTCATGCAGTACGCGGCCAACCTGGGCAACAAACGGCGGCAAGCGTTTACTTAAAGCTGTTAGAAGGCAGTGAAATTATGCAATCACATACTGATTGCGAGAAAGTACAAGATCCTTATTCGCTTCGTTGCCAACCACAAGTGATGGGTGCTTGTTTAGACTTAATTAATAACGTAAGTCGCACACTCTTAATCGAAGCTAATGCCGTGACTGATAACCCTTTATTATTTGCAGAAAATGGTGATGCCATTTCTGGTGGTAACTTTCATGCTGAACCCGTTGCAATGGCTGCTGACACCTTAGCGATTGCCATTGCTGAAATTGGCGCCATTTCAGAAAGACGTTTAGCTTTATTAGTTGATCCTAACATGAGTAGACTACCAGCCTTTTTAGTTGAAAACAGCGGACTTAACTCTGGCTTTATGATCGCACAAGTTACTGCTGCAGCACTAGCATCAGAAAATAAAACTTTTGCTCATCCTGCCAGTGTTGATAGCTTACCAACTAGTGCTAACCAGGAAGATCATGTTAGCATGGCCACGTTTGCTGCTCGACGACTTGGTGATATGAATGATAATACCGCAGGCATCATTGCCATTGAACTACTAGCGGCAACTCAGGGCATCGACTTTCATCGACCATTAAAAAGCTCACCTAATTTGGAAAAAGCGAGACAAACTATCCGCGCAAAAGTTGCACATTATGATAAAGATCGCTATTTTGCACCGGATATTGAAGCAGCCAAACAAATTGTTTTTAGTGGTGAATTTAATAATATGTTAGGTGATGTTTTACCATCTTTTGAAGCTTAGTTATTTAATCAACTTAAAAACAGATAAAAGGTACTATGGAACTATTTAATTTTAAATCAGGTAATTTACCACTATTGGTCAGCATGCCACATAGTGGTACCTTTGTTCCTGACAACATTAAATGTCACATGACTGAGGAAGCATTAAAACTTCCGGATACTGATTGGCATATTCCTAATGTTTATCAATTTCTTGAACCAATGGATGTGTCAGTCATTCAAGCCAACTACTCTCGTTATGTGGTTGATCTGAATCGGCCTAGCGACAATGCCAGTTTATATCCGGGTCAAGATGTTCCTGGTATTTGTGCTCTTGATACTTTTGACAAAAAAGCAATTTATCAAAATAGTTATCAATTGAGTCAAGATGAAATTCATCAACGAATCGAAGCTTATTGGCGACCTTACCACGACAAACTCAGACTAACACTTGATAATCTCGTTGAAAAACATGGTTATGCCCTACTCTGGGACGCCCACAGCATTAAAAGTCATGTACCAAGATTTTTTGAAAATCAGCTTCCTGACCTAAACCTCGGTACCGCTGATAATAAGTCCTGTCATCCTGATTTAGGCCAACAACTGATACAACAAGCATCAAAAGCAGAACAATATACGAGTATATTGAATGGACGCTTTAAAGGTGGTTATATCACTCGACACTATGGTGTGCCGAGCAAGTCAACTTATGCGGTGCAACTCGAACTTTCTCAAGCAACTTATATGAACGAAGACTATCCGTTTGAATATAACCAGGAGAAAGCAAAAAAAATTGCTCCCGTCATACAAAACTTAATTAAAACCTATTTATCTTTTAAGCCTAACCATTGACTTAATCAGGGCTAGGTAATTTACTTAGCTTATTTTGGAAAAGTAATTTATACAAAGGTGATCTAAAAACCAATAAAATTATTAACCAAACAATATAAATAAAAGGCTCATTGAGATCAGACTTACTCTGCCAAATAAAGTGAGTAACACCTAAAGGCAAAATAATATAGACGAGCTTATGTAATTTTTTCCAGTTTTTTCCTAAACGTTTTTGTGATGCCTTCGTTGAGGTAAATACCAAGGGTGTCAACAAGATAACGGCAAGAATACCAACCGTGATGTAAGGTCGCTCAATAATCTCCGAACCAAATAAGGAAAAATCAAAACCAATAAAAAAAGCCATATAGGTTAATAAATGTAAAAAAATATAAAAGGCACCATATAAACCTAAAGCTCGTCTAAATCGAACCCAAGGAATTTTTGAATAAATTTTTCTTGCTGGCGTCATAGAAAAACTTAACAACAAAAATATAAGCCCCCACAAACCCAAATTTTCCAATACTTTTTCTTGAGGATCGCCACCAAGTCTTCGGGTAAATATTGCATAAACTAGCCAAGCTAAAGGAATCCAGGAAATAAAATGAACAACTAACTGGCTTGGTTTTATTTTCATAAGGTTGATATAAAATTAAAAATATTTTTTCAAATCAAGATCTTTATATAAACCAGCAACTTGTTCTGCATAACCATTATATAACTGGGTAGGAACTCGTTTTACCCCAAAGAAAGATTCCTCTGTAATAAGTCTTTCTGTCGCTTGACTCCAACGAGGATGATCAACTTCAGGATTAACGTTAGCATAAAAACCATATTCTTTAGGTAGTCTTTGATTCCAGGTGCAAATGGGTTGTTTATCGGTAAAACGAATTGAAACAATTGACTTAATACTTTTGAAACCATATTTCCATGGAACAACAAGTCTCAGAGGCGCACCATTTTGACCCGGTAAGCGTTTTCCATAAACACCTGTTGCCATAAAAGTTAATGGGTGCATAGCTTCTGACATAGTCAAGCCTTCGGTATAAGGCCAAGGCAAAGTATACATACCAAAACGACCACGTTTTTGCCCTGGAAATTGATTTTCATCATGCAACGTTTTAAATTCGATAAACTTTGCTTTTGAATTAGGCTTTACTATATCGATTAATTGACTAAGTTGAAAACCATTCCAAGGGAT
The DNA here is from genome assembly GCA_964411875.1 of uncultured Kangiellaceae bacterium. Lineage (GTDB taxonomy): Bacteria > Pseudomonadota > Gammaproteobacteria > Enterobacterales > Kangiellaceae > Aliikangiella. The sequence continues at coordinate 9,251 of CAYPMT010000072.1, read as the reverse complement.
CACCATTGACCAAGCTTCAACACAACGAAAACGATAAATCCGCTCTTCTTGTTGAGTCAATTTTAGAATATCTTCTAAAGTGTAATCACCTGGCTTTTCGACTTCGCCATCAATAGTTACTTTCCAATCATTACCTGGCTTAAAACCTTTAGCCATTTCCGCCGGTTCTTTTTTATCAGTTGAAAACTCATAAAAATTATTATGATGAGTAATCACAAACTCACTGCTAAGTTGCTTTTTTAATTCAATACCAGATAATGTTTTAGTTTTATTAGGTTTTAATTGATTGTTTGATGAACTAGAAGTGTCTTGCTCAGCACAAGCCGGTAACAAGCCAAACATAGATAGATAACCACTGCCGATTGAAAACTGTTTAATAAACTCTCGACGTTTCCAGAAAGCTTTCTCAGGTGTGATTTGATGCTCTTTTAACTGATCTTTCTTTGAAGGCTTCATGACTTGCTCCAACTAAAACCAATGCATTAGGTGTACTATTGAGACTCAATAGTTTAAAAATTGTTACATCAAGTGTTAATGTAAACTAATCGACTTGATTGGCCAAGCCAAAATGTTGATAAGCCAATTTTGTGGCCGTTCGCCCACGCGGCGTTCGCTGAATAAAACCTTGTTGAATCAAGAATGGCTCAAGAACATCATCAATAGTGTCTCTTTCTTCACCAATTGCAGCGGCTAATGAGTCTAAACCGACAGGCCCTCCATCAAACTTTTCAATAATGGCTAAAATTAACCGTCGATCCATGTTATCAAAGCCCTTATTATCAACATCAAGTAAATTCAGTGATAAATCAGCAACTTCTGCAGTGACTTTACCATCTAATTTCACTTCTGCATAATCTCTAACTCGACGCAATAACCGATTCGCAATACGAGGCGTTCCTCGTGAACGTTTAGCAATTTCACTGGCCCCACCATCATCAATCGGTAAGTTCATAATTTGGGCTGAACGTTTAACAATATGAGTTAAATCAGCAACATCATAAAACTCGAGACGTTGAACGATACCAAAACGGTCTCTTAATGGTGAAGTTAATAATCCGGCACGAGTTGTTGCTCCCACGAGAGTAAAAGGCGGCAAATCGAGTTTTATAGAGCGTGCGGCAGGACCTTCACCAATCATAATGTCGAGTTGATAATCTTCCATCGCCGGATAAAGAATTTCTTCTACCATCGGACTTAAACGATGAATTTCATCAATAAACAACACATCATCTTGTTCTAAATTAGTTAATAATGCTGCTAAATCGCCGGCTTTTTCTAGTACAGGGCCAGAGGTTTGTCGAATATTGACCCCCATTTCATTGGCAATAATATTTGCAAGGGTTGTCTTACCTAAGCCTGGCGGTCCAAAGATTAAAGTATGATCGAGAGCATCTTGGCGTTGGCGAGCCGCTTGAAAAGCAATCGCCATTTGCTCACAAACTTTGGGTTGTCCAATATAATCAGTGAGCTTCTTAGGCCGAATAGCTCTATCTATTTTCTCTTCGTTTGATTGGTTCGTTGAACTAATAATTCGATCCGTTTCCAACATAATTGGCTCGCCTATGTGCTTATCTGAGTAGTATTCTACCCAAAACTAGCCAAGATATAAAAGCTAATTTTTAATTAATCACAACCCTTCGGTTGAAAATCCATTTCACTAAGCGCAAAATAACCTCATTCAAGTTGTTCTAACTAACAACTCAAACAATTAAGGAACCTTAATGCAAACTAAAGCAGCCGTTGCCTTTGAAGCAGGCAAACCCCTTTCAATTGAGACTGTTGATCTAGAAGAACCTCGAGCCGGCGAATGTTTAGTCGAAATTAAAGCGACGGGGATTTGCCACACTGATGAGTTCACTCTGTCAGGTGCTGATCCCGAGGGATTATTCCCCGCTATTTTAGGTCATGAAGGTGCTGGTATTGTTAGAGAAGTTGGCCCAGGCGTCACTTCATTAAGACCGGGCGATCATGTTATTCCACTTTACACACCTGAATGTCGCCAATGTGATTATTGTCTTTCAGGAAAAACTAATTTATGTCAGGCCATCCGAGACACCCAAGGAAAAGGCTTAATGCCTGATGGCTCTTCACGCTTTTCTCTTAACGGTGAAAAAATTCATCATTATATGGGTACTTCAACTTTTTCTAACTTTACAGTGGTACCAGAAATTGCTTTGGCGAAAATTCGCCAAGATGCACCTTTTGATAAAGTTTGTTATATCGGCTGTGGTGTCACCACAGGAATAGGCGCAGTCATCAATACAGCTAAAGTTCAAGCCGGTGATAATGTAATTGTATTTGGTCTTGGCGGTATTGGTTTAAATGTTCTACAGGGCGCTCGTTTAGTTGGCGCTAATATGATTGTCGGTGTTGACCTAAATAATGACAGGAAAGCTATAGCTGAAAAATTCGGCATGACTCACTTTGTTAATCCCAAAGAAGTTGAAGGCGATTTGGTTCCTTACCTTGTTGATTTAACTAAAGGTGGCGCTGATCATAGTTTTGAGTGTATTGGTAATGTTGATGTTATGCGTGATGCACTCGAATGCTGCCACAAAGGTTGGGGAGAAAGCACTGTTATTGGTGTTGCTGGTGCTGGCCAAGAAATTAAGACTCGCCCTTTTCAACTAGTCACTGGTCGCGTATGGCGAGGTAGTGCGTTTGGTGGTGCTAAAGGTCGAACTGATGTACCAAAAATTGTCGACTGGTATATGGATGGAAAAATTAATATTGACGATTTAATTACTCACAAATTAGCATTAAAAGATATCAATAAAGGTTTTGATTTAATGCACTCGGGTGAAAGTATTCGTAGTGTCGTTGAGTTTGACTAAAGCATAGCTAGGCTAAATGACTCGTTTTAATTATTAATTTGAAATAACAACAAGATAAAAATCAATGACTCTCACATTACAATCACAAGCTAAATCATTCTCTGGTGTTCAGCGTGTTTATACTCATCATGCTGAAACGACTCAATGTGATATGGAGTTTAGTATTTATTTGCCAGAAGAATCTGACAAAAAGCTACCCATTTTATATTACTTTTCAGGACTTACTTGTACCCAAGACAATGTCACCATTAAATCTGGCTTTCAACAATATGCCAGTGAAGCTGGTTTTATTGTCGTTTGCCCTGACACCAGTCCAAGAGGTAATGATTATCCTGGTGAACATGATGATTATGACTTTGGCAGTGGCGCCGGTTTTTATCTTAATGCAACTCAATCACCTTGGTCACAAAATTATAAAATGTATGATTATGTGGTCAAAGAATTGCCTGAGTTAGTTAATAAAAATTTTGCCGTCGATACTTCACGCTGTGGTGTTTTTGGCCACTCAATGGGAGGACATGGCGCACTCATTACTGGTCTAAAAAACCCTGACTTATTTCAATCAATTTCAGCTTTTTCGCCTATTGTTGCACCTATGCAATCCCCTTGGGGACAAAAAGCATTCCAGGGCTACTTAGGCGAGAATAAAGACACTTGGAAAGAATATGATGCCACTGAACTGATAAAAAGTGGATACAAAAGTAAAAACTCAATTCTTATCGATCAGGGTACAAGTGATAGTTTTTTAAAACCAGAACTCAAACCAGAATTATTTCAGCAAGCTTGTGAAGAAAATGGCCAAGCACTTGAGCTAAGAATGCAATTAGGTTACGACCATAGTTACTTTTTTATTGCCAGTTTTATACGTGAACATTTTTTGTTTCATCAGCAAAATTTATTAGGCTAGGAAATTTATTGGCTCAATCGGTATGCTCTTTAATAAGCAATAGTGCTTTTTCACAATCCTTGTCGTTGGATACCCAAAGTTCTACTAGGTTATTCGCACCAAACTCCATACCCATTGTATGCCCATGCTCGTTTTTCAAAAAACAATCTATACTATTTTGCTCAAGAATATTTTTCATTGAATAGACCAGTATTGAATTTTCCTGACGGTAAACCAATTTCATAATACTCTCCTTTTTAATTAAGAAGTAAAATCCTTTTCTATATCATATTCTTTAGTGCCAAACGAATTAAAGCTGCGGCAGGTAACGAGTCATCCTCAAGTTGACTAATGGCTTTGCTCGCACTAGTCGGCTTATAACCTAATGCAACTAAAGCACTAATTGCCTCTTGAATATTATCTTGAGAAGTAGTGCTTGATATTTGATGTGAAGTTGATGACTTTTCAGCAGGTGTTTCAACATTCCAATCCTTCAGGCGATCTTGCATTTCAATAATTAAACGCTCGGCAGTTTTTTTACCAACGCCAGGAATTTTAACTAGAGTGGTCGCCTCACCTTGATGAACATTTTGAACAAACTCAACCGCACTCATAGCAGATAAAATTCCTAGCGCAAGCTTAGGTCCAACACCATTTACTTTGATGAGTTCACGAAATAATTTTCTTTCTTCTAAACTGTAAAAAGCAAACAAAGTGTGAGCATTTTCACTCACCGATAAATGCATATGTAAAATCACTTGCTCACCAAGCTCTGGCAATTGATAGACCGTGTTCATAGGTGCTTGACACTCATAACCCACACCATTCACATCCAATAATAAAAACGGGGGTTGTTTTTCTAATAATATTCCACTTAAACGGCCAATCATGATAGATTCTCTTTTTTAAATTATTTTCACAGTAGCTATTTTACTGTCACCTTGAAAGGTAACCAATCTCTTTATCGCAATCGACCTCTAACAACTTTAGTTGCACCCGCTTGAAACAAAGCATTTTGCATAGCATGACCATGACAAATAGCCACCGCTAAACCATCAGCAGCATCTGATGGTGGTTTTGCATCAAGGCCAAGAAGTTGAGTAATCATATGTTGAACTTGAGCTTTATCCGCGGCCCCAGTACCAACAACTGACTGTTTGATTTGTCGAGCCGAATACTCGGCAACCACCAATGCGTGTTGCGCCATAGCAACCATGGCTGCGCCTCGCGCTTGTCCAAGCTTAAGCGCTGCATCAGCATTTTTTGACATAAAAACCTGCTCGATAGCCGCTTCATCGGGTTTATACTCTTGTATCACTTGCGAAATGCTATCGAAAATCTGGTTAAGTCTGTCGGATAGAATGCCTTCTTTCACACGAACACAGCCACTGGCAATATAGTGTGACTTTTGTCCTTGCACATTAACCACACCAAAACCAGTAATGCGGGAGCCAGGGTCTATACCTAAAATTATCGGCATAAAAGATTTTCTAATTAAGGCTTAGTATTAATCAGCCAATATAACATATTCAAGCTTGAATTCGAATGACCTAGTTTAAGGCTTGATTTAGTTGATGCCTTCATTGAAAAAGGTTGGTATATTAGTTGGTTAAAAAAATTGGCTGAAACTAATACAATTAAAAAATACTCTTGTTAGGAATTTTATCAACTTATTTTCTTAGGGGAATCACACAAATGTCAGACGCTATAATAGAAAAAAAAACAGTAGGTAACTTAATCAAAGAATACTTTACTGGCTTTTTAGTTCTTAAAGAAAATAAACGTGCTTTTTGGGCTATTCAATTTATTAATGTCATTGACTCCATCGCTTATTTTGCTTTGCTCTCAACATTTACTCTATTTTTTACTGAAAATATTGGTTTTGATGAAATAAATACCGGCTATATCATCACAGTTTATACTTCTGTAGCAGCTTTATTTTTATTTTTTAGTGGTTTCATCACGGATAAGTTAGGTATTAGAAAATCACTAATTTTAACAATGATTTCTCAGTTCATATCACGCATTGGCTTGATTATTTGTGGGTTCAACCCCGATATACCTGGAGCTGGAATACTATCCATTATATTTCTGGTACTAGGTGCACCTGGTGCAGCAATGATACAAACGGTCTTCCAAACATCTAATAATTTTTACAGTACAGAAAAAAGTCGTGCTGCATCTTTCAATATATGGTATCTGTTAATGAATGTTGGTGCGATGATGTCTGGTTTAGTGATTGATTTGGTACGCAAAGCTTGGGAAATCGATATTACTTATATTTTTGTTTTTGCTGCAATTACCTGCATTCTTAGTCTGATTGTCTGTATGACCGCAATAATGCAAACTGATGGAGTAAAAAATAAAACCGACGATAATACAAATAAAACTGACTTCATAAGAGACTTCATTGATGTTTTTACAGAGAAGGTTTTTATTCGAATGTTCGTTCTTTTGCTTACTTTACTCGGCGCCCGCTCAATCATTCTATACAGCTACTTACTTCTTCCTCTGTATTGGAAACGTGTCATTGAAATCCCTAGTGGTGAAAATACATTTATGGGACTTCTACAAGCGATAAACCCTTTTTGTATTATTGTTTTGGTTATACTAATTATTCCAATCAGCAACCGGTTTAATGTTTTCAATATGCTGGTCGGAGGAACATTAATCAGCTGTTTATCACTACTCTTTTTAATTATTCCTTGGGAAGTCTTCAATGCTAATATGGCTCAGGCTTATTTTTTGATGTCTATTGTTATGTTGGTTGTATTAAGTATAGGTGAAGCCATCTGGAGCCCAAAACTTTATGAATATATTGCTGTCATTGCACCAAAAGGAAAAGAAGGTACCTACCTCGGGATTGCTATGTTACCTTGGTTTTTATCTAAAACAATTGTTGGTTTATTAAGTGGACACATGCTGATTAAATGGGTTCCAGAAGGCGTTCATGAGGGTTTACAAACCGGTACTCTTCCCTTCTGGCAATCACCAGGAGCCATGTGGCTAGTACTGTTTATTTGGGCAATCTCAGGACCTCTTATTGCCTTCTTATTTAAAGACTGGTTTACCAAAGATGCTAAGCGAGATAAGTCCGCGCAGACGACATCAGGTGACACAGTTAATTTAAAGCCAACAGCTGAAACTTCCTAAGCTCGTTTATATTAATAACAAATGTAAAAAAGGCGAAGTTTTAAAGCTTCGCCTTTTTTGTTTTCACTCCGCAAAAACTTAATCCAATGCTTCATAAGCTTCTGGCGGTATTTCAGCGTTGCTGTAAACATTTTGTGTATCATCCAAATCTTCTAAACGATCAATAAGCTTGATCACTTTAACAGCAGTACCAATATCAAGCTCAGCTTGAGTGGCCGGTAGCATGGCAACTTCACCGGCTTCTGGTTGTAAACCTTTTTCAACTAAAGCTTCCTTAACATTAATAAATTCTTCTGGCGCAGTGAGAACTTCAAAAGAACCATCATCATGATTAACAATATCATCGGCACCAGCCTCAAGCGCTTCTTCCATCAGTTTATCTTCATCAACTTCGGCAGAAAAAATCATCTGACCTTTTTTCTCAAAAAGATAAGCGACTGAACCAGAGGTGCCTAATTCACTACCTGCTTTACTGAATGCATGACGTACTTCAGCAACCGTACGGTTTTTATTATCGGTTAAGCAGTCCACTAAAATTGCAACGCCACCTGGACCATAGCCTTCATAGGTTAAATTTTCATAGTTGTCACCTTCAGCGTTACCGGCACCACGAGCGATTGCTTTATCAATAGTGTCGCGTTTCATATTAGCGCCAAGCGCTTTATCTGTAACCGCTCTTAATGAAGGGTTATCTTCAGGATTGGGACCACCCGCTTTTGCAGCAACAACAATTTCACGAATAATTTTAGTAAAAACTTTACCGCGCTTAGCATCTTGTGCTGCTTTGCGATGTTTAATATTAGCCCATTTACTATGTCCAGCCATAAGTGACTCCCATGCTTTTTTTAATTAAGTTATTTTTTTAATTAAATGATTCTTGTTAATTAAATCATTTTTTGATTAAACTATTTTTCTTTTTTGTCTAATGATTGAATAGCAAGCTCATCCAGTTGTGCTTTTGAAACAGCTGACGGTGCCGATGTTAGCGGACAAGCTGCCGTTGTTGTTTTAGGAAAAGCAATCACATCACGAATTGATTCAGCGCCAACCATCAACATAACCAGCCTATCCAAACCAAAAGCAATTCCGCCTAGCGGTGGGCAGCCATACTTTAATGCCTCTAATAAAAAGCCAAATTTATCTCCTGCTTCTTGCTTATCAATACCTAAAATATCAAACACGGCTGACTGGACTTCTTGATTATGAATACGCACCGAGCCTCCACCAATTTCACAACCATTAAGAACCATGTCATAAGCACAAGATAATGATTCAGTTGGTGACGCTTTTAATTTTTCAACATCGGTTTCTTTAGGCGCCGTAAAAGGATGATGCAAAGCATGCATATGACCATCGATTGCTTCAAACATCGGGAAATCAACCACCCAAAGCGGTTTCCAGCTGTCTTCAATTAATTCACAATCTGCCGCAACTTTTAACCGAAGTGCACCCAAAGCATCACTAACCACTTTTTCACTATCAGCACCAAATAATAAAATATCGCCCGCTTTTGCATTCGACCGTTCGATCAATTGATTAACTATTTCAGCATTTAAAAATTTAGCAATGGGTGATTGAACACCATCGATGCCTTGATTAATTTCATTGACTTTTATCCAAGCTAATCCTTTTGCACCATAACGACCAATATAATCAGCGTATTGATCAATCTGTTTACGACTTAACTCAGCGCCACCTGGCACACAAAGCAATGCCACTCGACCTTGGGGATCATTGGCCGGTCCTGAGAAAACCTTAAACTCAACATCTTTCAATAAGTCTGCAACATCAACTAACTCCATAGCTATTCGTAAATCCGGCTTATCACTGCCATAACGTCGCATAGCTTCGGCATAAGGCATTCTTGGAAATTCACCTAAATCGACATCAAGACATTCAATAAAAACTTGTCGAATCATTTTTTCCATAAGGCTGGTAATCTGCTCTTCACTCATAAAAGAGGTTTCAATATCCAGCTGAGTGAATTCAGGCTGGCGATCTGCCCTTAAGTCTTCATCACGAAAACAGCGAACAACTTGATAGTAACGATCAAAACCACTCATCATTAAAAGTTGTTTAAAAATTTGTGGTGACTGAGGCAAAGCAAAAAATCGGCCTTTATGGGTTCGACTCGGTACTAAGTAATCACGAGCACCTTCTGGTGTTGCTTTAGTTAAAATAGGTGTTTCTAGATCAACAAATTTTTCTGTTTCCAAAAAATCGCGTAATTTTTTAACGACTTTACTGCGAAACACCATACGCTCTTGCATTTCTTCACGGCGTAAATCCAAATAACGATATTTCAAACGTTTCTCTTCTGAAACTTCCTCATGACCATCAATTAAAATTGCCGGTGGTGCCGACTGATTTAATACGAC
>CAYPMT010000071.1:0-13192 GCA_964411875.1 uncultured Kangiellaceae bacterium | reverse complement strand
CCAACACCTTTATCAAGCAAACGATAAGCAAACCATAATAGCACTAAAATAAAAATAATAATCAAAGTTAAAGCATGAGTAATATCAATATCTGAAAAGCCTAAAAAACCATAACGAAAAGCATTCACCATGTATAAAACCGGATTAGCTAAGGAAGCATTTTGCCAAAACTCTGGTAGCAATGTGATCGAATAAAAAACGCCACCAAGATAGGTCAAAGGCGTTAGAATAAAGGTTGGTACAATCGAGACATCATCAAACTTTTTAGCAAAAATACCATTGACTAAACCGCCTAGTGAAAATAACGTTGCCGTCAAGATAACCACTAAAAATAAAACCAACCAACTATGTACATGTATGTCTACAAACTGAAATGCCACTATAGTCACAATAATACTGGTTAATAATGCTCGGCTCACACCACCAAAAACGTAACCGACAATAATAAAAAGTGTTGGTATTGGTGAAACAATCATTTCTTCAATACTGCGTTGAAATTTAGCACTAAAAAAGGAAGAAGCAACATTGGCATAAGAATTGGTAATGACAGACATCATAATAATGCCAGGCGTAATATATTCAATATAACTCACGCCATTCATTTCTCCAATACGAGCGCCAATCAACCGCCCAAAAATCACAAAATAAAGCGTCATAATAATAGCTGGCGGCAATAATGTTTGCGTCCAAATACGAAAGTATCGCGTCACTTCTTTAATAACAATACTTTGTAGAGCGACGAGTGATCTTTGATTAAACATGTTCAATTTCCTCTTGCGTATTAGTCAACTGAACAAAAAGTTCTTCTAATCGATTTGATTTGTTACGCATACTCGATACTTGAATATTTTGTTTGGATAACGCATCAAAAATAACATTAAGCGTTGTTCCTTTAGGCAGATCAACTTGAATGGAGTGGTCATCAATAAACCGACAACCTATCGTTTCAGTTAATTGAGTGCTTAAGGGTAGTGGATTAACATCAAAAATAAAGCTTTCAACCGCTAAACGAGAAATCAAATCTTTAGTGGAGGTATTTTCAATAATCTCTCCTTCATTAATAATCGCAATGTTACGACACAGTTGCTCTGCTTCTTCTAAATAATGGGTTGTTAAAACGATGGTTGTTCCCTGCTCATTTAATTGAGTTAAAAACTCCCACATGTTACGCCTGATTTCAATATCAACACCCGCAGTTGGCTCATCCAAAATTAATACCCTCGGCTGATGAACTAAAGCACGTGCAATCATTAATCGACGTTTCATGCCACCAGATAACTCTCGCGTTATGTTATTGCGCTTATCCCAGAGCGATAGTTGTTTAAATAATTTTTCTGCCCGTTCAATCGCAACAGTACGAGGTACACCATAATAGCCTGCTTGATTAACCACCACTTGCAGACTTGTTTCGAATTGTGAAAAATTAAACTCTTGAGGTACTAAACCAATACACATTTTAGCCGCTTCAAGTTGTTCATCTAAACTATGCCCAAAGACTTTTACTTCCCCAGACGTTTTATTGACCAGTGAGCAAATTATTCCAATGGCTGTTGACTTGCCTGCGCCATTAGGTCCCAATAATGCAATAAAATCACCCTGCTCAACCTCAAAGGAAATTCCTTTTAATGCTTGCAAGTTATTTCCATAAACTTTTTTTAAATTAGTTATTTGTAAGGCTTTATCTTTCATGATATCTTTTTCTAGAAGAGTTGCTTTTTGTTAAATGATTTTTTTAAGTGCTTATTGTTGAAGCAATTTTTAATTTAAGACGAAGCATAGCCCCATGGTTTTATTAAGTCATGTTCAACACCTAAATGATTTAATATTCTAGCTGACACAAAACCAGCCAAATCATCAATTGTTTTAGGGTTTGTATAATAGCCTGGAGCAGCAGGCATAATGGTTACGCCTGCTTCGCTGAGAGTCAGCATATTTTTTAAATGTATCGTTGAAAAAGGCATTTCTCTTGGCAACAATATAAGCTGTCCTTTTTCTTTAATCACAACATCAGCAGCCCGTTCAATTAAACAATTACTTGCACCGGTAGCAATTGCAGAAATGCAACCCATGCTGGCAGGACAAATCACCATTTGTTTTGGTGCTGACGAACCACTAGCAACTGGGGAGTACCAATTTTCTTTAGCATAGACTTGTATAACACTTGAATCGCATTGGCAGTAATTAGAGAGGATAGACTGAATCTTGCTGGGTGACTCGGGTAACTTAAACTCAGCCTCTGTCGCTAAAACTAAACGTGCTGCATCACTGATCATTAAATGTACTTGCTCGTAACAGCTTGATAATTGCTTGAGTAAATGCAAACTATAAATCGCCCCAGATGCGCCAGTTATCGCCATGCTAATCTGTTTATTTTTAACCATTTAATCTAACCTTCTTCTAAATGTGTTAGTACTTTTTGATGGATCCCATCGAAGCTACCATTGCTCATAATAATAATAGTATCCCCCGGCTGAGCAAGCTCAATAAGTTTATCCAAAACGGCTTGAGAAGAGTTTAACTGTAATAAATTCTGTTTATCTTTAAAATTAATTTTCCAATCATATTCAACCGGCAAATGAAATAAAGTGTAATCTGCCGCTTCAACTGCGTCTGCTAAGCTATCTTGATGAAGGCCCATTTTCATGGTGTTTGAACGTAAATCAACCGCCGCAATTATTCGACCTTGTTTTAATTGATTTCTTAAACCCTGTAATGTAGTTGCAATCGCTGTTGGGTGATGAGCAAAATCATCATAAATATGAATGTTATTCACACAACCGATCAATTCCATACGACGCTTAACATTTTTAAATGACGCTAAAGCTTGAATCGCATCATCAACCATCACACCGGTATGATGACAAGCGGCAATTGCAGCAAGCGCATTATGCATATTGTGATCACCAATCAGAGGCCACTTAAGATCGCCTTGTACTTCTCCTTTATAAAAAACGCTAAACTGACTCGCATCAGCTTGTAGCTTTTCTGACTGCCAGTCACTTTGCTGTTGACTCTTTTTCTGATGACTATCTTGATCATCTCGATTTTCCGAAAAGCTTTCTAAGCTTGACCAACAACCTTTTTGGATAACACGATCTAACGTATCAGAAGTTTTAGGCCGAATAATTAAGCCATTTTCGGGAATGGTTCTAACTAGGTGATGAAACTGATTTTCGATATCACTAATATCATTAAAAATATCCGCATGATCAAATTCTAAATTATTTAAAATACAAGTACGCCCACGATAATGAACAAATTTTGAGCGTTTATCAAAGAAGGCGGTGTCATATTCATCAGCTTCAACCACAAAAAAAGGGCTATCGGTTAGTCGGGCAGAAACAGCAAAATTTTCCATCACTCCACCAATAAGAAAGCCTGGTTTATAACCCAACTCTTCTAGTATCCAAGCAACCATACTTGCTGTCGAAGTTTTACCATGGGTACCAGCAACAGCAATCACCCATTTATCTTGCAAAATATTTTCACTGAGCCATTGAGGGCCTGAGCGATAAACTTGATTGGAATTTAATAAAGACTCAATAACCGGCTGACCACGCGACAAGGCATTACCTACGACAACACAGTCGGGTTTATTATCCAGCTGCTCAGCGTCATAACCCTGATGTAAAACAATACCCAATGACTCAAGCTGAGTACTCATAGGTGGGTAACAGTTTTGATCGGAGCCGGTAACTTTAAACCCCTTTTCAATAGCAAGACGGGCTAAGCCACCCATAAAAGTGCCACAAATACCTAAAATGTGTATATGCATAATTTGATTTAATTATTCAACTTTACCTTCTATACCTAGTGTTAAATTGTAACATGGAAATAAGCCCACAACTGAAAACATTTGCGGACCGCTAAGGCTCAATTACAAGATAATAAGAAGCAACCGAAAGCATATCTAGGCAACATAAACCACACCGAAGAGTTAATTAAATAGCATTTCAACACGGCTCAATATCCAAAAATGTGGTAAAAATAAAAACGAAATAACAAAACTGACTTATTAAATAAACCCAATTGCGACTATAATAGGCCAAGTTTCATTCTAGGGATTAATTTTGGAGATATTATGGTAACAAAAAATCGGGCGACAACAAGCAAAGCAACAAAAAACAAGCCCAATGCATTCTATGCTCAGTCTGGTGGTGTAACCGCTGTTATTAATGCTTCGGCTTGCGGTGTAATCCAAACGGCGCGTGGCTTTAAAGGAAAAATTGGCAAAGTTTATGCCGGACGCAATGGTATTATTGGTGCATTAACTGAAGACTTAATTGATACCAGTTTAGAGTCCACTAAAAATATTAATGCACTAAAACACACACCTTCTGGTGCCTTTGGTTCTTGTCGCTATAAGTTAAAAAGTATTGATGAAAACCGTGCTGAATATGAGCGCCTTATTGAAGTTTTTAAAGCTCATAATATTGGTTACTTCTTTTATAATGGTGGTGGAGACTCAATGGATACTGCCCACAAGGTATCACAACTGAGCACTAGTATGGGCTACCCAATTACCTGCATTGGAATTCCTAAAACCGTCGATAATGACCTACCCATAACAGATAATTGCCCAGGCTTTGGTAGTGTCGCTAAATATGTTGCTGTCTCAATTCGTGAAGCAGGTTTTGATGTGGCTTCTATGTCAGAAACATCAACCAAAGTCTTTGTCATGGAAGTCATGGGACGTCATGCTGGTTGGATTGCTGCAGCTGGTGGCCTAGCGGCTGAAAAAGAAGGTGATTCACCGCATATTATTTTATTTCCTGAAATTGCTTTCGATAAAAAGTTATTTCTTAAAAAAGTTCAAGCTTGCGTTAAAAAACATGGTTACTGCGCCATTGTTGTCTCTGAAGGTGCGGCTTACAAAGATGGAACCTTTTTAGCTGATGCTGGCTCTGTTGATGCTTTTGGCCACAAACAACTCGGTGGTGTTGCACCAATCGTTGCGCAAATGGTTAAAGCCGAATTAGGTTATAAATATCATTGGGCTGTCGCTGATTATTTACAAAGAGCAGCACGTCATATTGCTTCAGAAACCGATGTTGAACAAGCTTATGCCATGGGTAAAGCCGCTGTTGAATTAGCTGTTTCTGGCCATAACGCCGTGATGCCAACGATTGTTAGAAAGAAAACCAAAAGTTATCGCTGGGAAGTGGGTTATGCACCTTTATCGGCGGTGGCTAATGTTGAAAAGAAAATGCCTAGAAACTACATCACTCGTGATGGACTACACATTACAAAAGCCTGTCGTGATTATTTACTACCACTAATTAATGGTGAGTCTTATCCGCCGTATAAAAATGGTTTACCTCAATATGTCACGCTATCTAATAAACCAGTGAAGAAAAAGCTTAGAAAAAAGTTTAAATTATAAAATACCTGGCATAAAAAACGCAGCAACCGCTGCGTTTTTTTATTGATTAAATAACACCTAAAAATATCAATCAGCAATCCTCTCAAAGCGAAGTACTCTTTTACCATTACGCTCAATAGATTCTGTAAACAGATCATAAGGTCTTACCCAGAGTCTTTGTTGATTCGCTTTGTCTCCATAAAGTGCTTGATATAAAACCATCAACTCTTCTGTTTCACTATGATAAACCGTGCCACTAACTTGATAATCATTACCTTTGAAATGACGGTATTTACCTGGTTTTATCGTACGAGAGTCAAGTGAGCCGGACATTCTTTTTTCCTGATAAAATTATTAAGTTCTAGCTATTTAACCTGAACTCAGATTATTTAATTGTTTCATCTATCCAAGGCTTCTCTTGTTGATAGAATTCTAAACGCTGTTCATAGCCACTTAAATCTTCCGGCTTAATATTACTAGGCAATAAGGCTATCGCCTGTTGTTGTAGCTCAACGGCTTTATTAAAATCTTTAGATAAAGCATAAGCTGCCGCTTGAGTGTCAAAGTAAAGATAACTGTCTTTACTTAGTTGGCTTGGTTCCTTCTCATCAATAGTCATGTCACTACTGTCAGTTGAAACAGGTAATTGATTTGCCCAAAATAATGCTTTTTTAGGGCTACGAAACATTTTATGAGAGCTGGTTGAGTAAATCCAAGCCAAATTATTAATCGCCATAATATGTTCTTTTGATGCCGCTTTTTTAAACCAAGCAATGGCTGAGCTAGTATCTTTATTTCTTCCCTTACCATCTAAAAACATGATCGCGATAGCAAACTCAGCACTCATATCCTGCTGCTTGGCTGCTTTATTTAACCATTCGTAAGCAAGTGAAAAATCTTCGTCCACACCATCTGCATAAAGATAAGATTCACCAACAAAACGTTGCGCTTTAGCTAATCCAGCTTCAGCAGCACGTAAATACCAAGCAAAACTTTTTTCTGCATTTTTGCCTTGTTTATCGAGGCCATAATAATAAGTTGTTGCTATATACCACATGGCCTGTACATCACCATGGTCTGCCGACTCTTCACAAACTGATAAGGCTACTTTATAGCTTTTTGCTTTATAATGATTATAACAATCTCTAGATAATTCATACTCAATATCCGGCTTTTCGCTACAAGACAGCAAGCAAATAGAGGTAATTATTATTAAGTAGTTAAACTTTTTTGTACTCATAAAACTTCAGTAGTTTCCTTCTAATGAAGTTCCTATAATCTAAGATAACTCATTAATTAGCAACTTATTTTTAATTAGATAACTTGTTGTCCTAGCTTGAATTGATTATAGTAAAGCCAATTAGTTCATAATAACTTACTTGATATATCAATAAAGCCTATAAATCATAACGATGTATCTTAAAATCAATTTTTTATCTACCCATCAGCTAATCAAATTTTTTTTGATTATTGCCCTATTAAGCTATGCTTTTTTGAGTGCCCAAATAACTAGTGCCGGAGAATTAGTTAACCAGTTACCCAAAACAATAACTGAAGGATGGGAAATCTGTAATCACTACAAAACAAAAACACCCGAGTGCGAAACTAACAACTTACCATTAAGTCAAAAAAAGTCTAATGAAAGTGTTGAATATCAGTCATTTACTAAAAATTTTATTTTAGGAAAAACGCTTGATTATGATAGTTTAAGTTTATGGTTTAAAAATATTGATGATGTTGATGAAGTCTATGTTAATAATACATTAGTTGGTAAAACTGGTCGTTTTTTGCCTGACTTTCAATCAGGTTTTCGTCAACAACGGCTTTACTCAATTCCTAACGAAATACTACGATTCAATCAAATCAATCAACTCAAAGTCAAAACTTATAGTTCTCGTCATCTAACTGGCTTAACTGAACCGCCACTCATGGGCGAGCATTTAAGTTTTTACAAACAAGTTTATAATAGCAATACGGTTTTATTAACTTCTGCCACTATTTTATTTTTGATCACTTTACTACAGGTGTTCTACTTTATTATGGTGAAAGGAGGTCGAGAAACGCTTTACTTAAGTCTATTTTTTATGATCTATGGCGTTATTAGTCTGCTTCGCTCTGAACTTCCAAATGAACTCGGTTTAGATTCAACAGGCATACTTCAGCTTGAAGCCTTTTTACTTAACTTATCTATTATTATTATCACACTTTTCTTGTTTGACTTTTTTGAGCTTGAGCTTAGACGTTACTATCGAATAGGCTTATACATACTCGGTGGTTTTAGTATTTTTATTGTTGTCTGGCCCTACTCGCCTAATATTCGTTTACTGTTTGAAATTAATTATATTGTTCTACTCATTGGTTCTTTTCTCATATCAGGTAGCGGATTACTTATTGGCTTGCATAAAAAAAGAAAATATATTTATAGCATATACTCTCTTTGTAGCATTGGTGTAGCTCTTATGACTTATGATTTTATGATGCATGCTAATGGATTACTCGGTTTAGATTTAGTGCTTAGAAAGTCAATTATCCCCGTTTATTCTGCATTTTATGGTGTCGCTTTTTCCTTAATTATCGTACATAGATATTGGAATTTTTTTAAAGGCACTACCTATGACCACCTAACAGGAACATTATTGAGACCCGCTTTTTTTCAACGCTTAACTGAAGAGATGCAGCGGTTTCAACGAAGTAATGACAAGCTATTGGTTGCTGTTATTGATATTCAGCAAGTTAAAGAAATATCAAAAAATTATGGTAATAGCATTACTAATCACTTGTTAATTACTGTGAGTCAATCACTGAGTAAAGTACTACGAGCTTTTGACTTGATTTGTCGTTTGAGTGATGAACAGTTTTGTATCGCCGTATCAGTCCATCAAAAAGATGATGCCAAAATTTTTATACAGCGGGTTTATGATGAAATCATCGCAATGCGACAAACTGTTAATCAAGAAACCGATCTTTTTGTTGATGTTAGAATTGGTGCTGTTGTTTATAATCAGCAACAACATCTATCCGTATCGCACCTGTTACAAGACGCAGGTTATGCACTATCTAAAGCACAAGATCAAGAATCAACTAATTACTTTATAACTGACAAACTAACGGTACATATCTAGTAATTCATAAATATTTAATCACTCATAAAAATTAATGAGCTAGTCTCAGCTACTTAATCTCTAAAGTTATTATATTGCAGTGGCCAGTCGAGAGAAGCACCTTTAAGTAAACTAATCACACTTTGTAAGTCATCTCGCTTTTTGCCGGTGACTCGTAACTTATCACCTTGTATGCTGGTCTGTACTTTTAACTTGGCCTCTTTGATTAACTTAATGATATTCTTCGATAAAGCTTGCTCAATGCCCTCCCTAATAATAATTTCTTGCTGAACCAGTTTACCTGAAATTTGAGGAGGTGCCAGTTCCATACAATTAACATCAATATTGCGCTTAACTAACTTAGCACGAAAAATATCAGCCAATTGTTTTGCTTGAAACTCACCATCTGAAATGATTTTAATTTGCTCACCAGTCACTTCAAACTGGGCAGAGGTTCCTTTCAGATCAAACCGGGTAGAAACTTCTCTATTGGCTTGGTCAACAACATTAGCTAATTCATGTCTATCAACTTCTGAAACAATATCAAATGATGGCATGGTTAATTTTCCTATTTGCTGAATTAATAAAAAATAGTCATAGCACTATCGATGAGTGCCAAATCATATCAAATTAAAGGCTTTCTTTTCACCTTTTATTAGACCAGTTCCCATAAAGAGTTGGACAGTTTTTCAATTACTTGTGATAATTTCGCTATCCTTAATAAAGCTGCCCGACTAATCCATCCCACTGAGCAAGAATTGAACGAATGCCGATACTCGATAACTTTGACAATGAGTACAATAGCAAAAACTTAGAGCGTCTTAATCAAGCGCTGCAAAGCGGTATGTTTGTGCAAGTACGTATGATGCTCAATGAGTTACCTGCTGCCGATGTTGCTCATTTTCTCGAGTCAACCCCACCCAAAGAAAGAAATATTTTATGGCACCTCATTAATACTGAACGCGAGGGACGAGTCCTTCAGTTTTTAGATGATGAAATACGTAATGAATATGCTGCAAAAATGGACCCTACGGCATTAGCTGCAGCCACACGTTATCTGGATATTGATGACCAAGCAGAAATTCTTCGTGATCTCCCACAAAGAATTGTTAAAGAGGTTCTTGCTTCTATGCAAGTTCAAGATCGCCATCGTATAGAACATGCGCTCAGCTATCCTGAAGAGTCTGCTGGCGGTTTGATGAACACAGACATAGTCACCGTACGCCCTCTTGTGACTATTGAAGTTGTTTTGCGCTATTTACGTATGAAAGGTGAACTACCCGATAATACTGATAGCATTTATGTGGTTAATGTCGAGGATAAACTAGTTGGTTCAGTTAAACTATCTTCATTAATTACTAGCAAACCAGAACAAACGGTCGATCAAGTATTAGATGAAAATTTTCAGGCTATTCCTGTTTCCTTAAGCGATGATGAAGTCGCTCGACTATTTGAAAGGCGAGATTTAATTTCCGCACCCGTTGTCGATGAAGAAAACCGACTTCTTGGTCGAATTACCGTTGATGATGTGGTTGATGTCATTATTGAAGATGCTGATCACTCATTAATGAGTATGGCTGGCTTAGATCAAAATGATGACACTTTTGCACCAGTTTTTATTAGTGCTAAACGACGGGCTATATGGTTAGGCATTAACTTAGTGACGGTTATGATTGCCGCCTCTGTGATTGGTCTTTTTGAACAAACCATACAAATCGTTACTGCATTAGCCATTTTGCAACCTATCGTACCAAGCATGGGCGGCATTGCAGGCACTCAAACACTCACGTTAGTTATCCGCGGAATTGGTATGGGGCATATTAGTAATAATAACTTTCGTTGGCTAATGTTTAAAGAACTTAGCGTTAGCTTAATTAATGGTTTAGTCTGGGCTGTGGTGGTTGGGATTAGTGTTTACGGATTCTTTAGCTTTACTCAAAGCGCTAACTATGCGCCCCTACTAGGTATCACGATAGGCTTGGCTATGATCATTAATTTGGTTGTAGGAGCATTAGTCGGTGCTGCACTTCCCATGATTATGACTAAGTTTAAAGTGGACCCAGCGCTATCTGGTGGTGTTGTATTAACAACAGTCACCGATGTCATTGGTTTCATGTCTTTTCTTGGCCTAGCAACGATTTTCTTTACTTAACTTAAGCCATTGGTTTTATTTGAATAGCTTATCTAAAACTTACTGGGTTCTTTTTCTTTAGATTTTTATTTTAAGCCTCTTTATTTAATAACTTCCTGCGTATTTAAAAATAATTGATTAGCAATGGTTAACGCTGATTCTTCTCGCAGTGAAACCAAAAAACGAAAATTATCAAACAAATGCAGCGGCGTGTTATAACTATTTTGACAAGTTTTAGGCGGCATATCCGGCGCATCAGTTTCTAAAACTAGAGATTCAAGCGGTAAATTTTTTGCAAGACGATGAAGTTTGGCCGCTCGCTCATAAGTCATTGCGCCACCAAAGCCCAACTTAAATCCCATATCAATATATTGGTTCGCTTGTTGCTCGCTACCATTAAAAGCATGTACAGTACCACCATGCTGAAATTTAAGTAGTTTTAAAACAAATAGCGCTTCATCATGGGCCTTTCTTACATGCATGACAATCGGCAAATTAGCTTCCTTAGCAATTTGCACTTGGACTTTAAAGTACTCCAGTTGTTCTTCACGGTTAACATCGGACTTGTAATAGTCCAAACCAATTTCACCCACGGCAGAAACAGGCCCAACCGATAATGCCATTTCTAAATCCTGTAAATCCGATCTCTGATGCGCCTGCATAAACATAGGGTGTAAACCAAGAGCGGTATAGCAAATTTGACTGCGTGCAACGATTTGCCTTATACGACGCCAACCACTACGTTGTACCCCAGGAATTAAAATTCCTTCTATTCCAGTCTCTATACATTTTTCCAGTAATTGATTAACTTGTCCTTTAAACTGAGGAAAATCAAGATGGCAATGTGAGTCAAATAGTTTAGTGCGATTGGACATATATTTAATTTTCTATTGTTATAGTTTTAGCGAAAATTCTAGCTTTTGTCGCTACAAAAGCATAGGCCAATTATTCTAACGTTTCAAACTGAACAAATAAGTCTCAGCCCAAAAAGTTAACAATTAAAGAACAATTCTCCTTAATGTTCACGGGTTTTATTAAAGTTAATATCTGGCCATCTTTCTTGGATCAAATTAAGATTAACCCGAGTTGATGCTAGATAAGACAAGTTATTGCCACCGTCATAAGATAAGTTTTCAGTCACTTTATTTTTAAATTCTTCAAGCTTCTTTTCATCATCACATTCAACCCAACGAGCGGTATAAACGGAGACTGGCTCAAAGATACAGTTCACTTTATACTCTTCTTTCAAACGATGAGCTACTACATCAAATTGTAAAACACCAACCGCGCCGAGAATCAAATCACTCGAATTAATCGGTCGAAAAACTTGTGTTGCACCCTCTTCCGATAACTGTATCAAGCCTTTAAGTAAGGCTTTATTTTTTAAAGGATCTTTAAGCCTTACTCGTTTAAATAACTCCGGCGCAAAATTAGGAATGCCAGTAAACTTAAAACTTTCACCCTCAGTAAAAGTATCCCCAATTTGTATGGTGCCATGATTATATAGCCCAATAATATCGCCCGAGTAAGCTTCATCAAGATTAGACCGGTCACCCGCTAAAAAAGTCACTGCATTTGAAATTTGAACATCGCGATTGAGTCTCACATGTTTAAACTTCATACCTTTTGTATATTTACCAGAGCATAACCGCATAAAAGCAATACGATCACGATGAGCCGGATCCATATTGGCCTGAATTTTAAAAACAAACCCGGTTAATGACTCTTCAATTGAATTCACTTCGCGAATATCCGTTTTTCTCGGTAGTGGTGCTGGCGCCCACTCGATAAAACCATCAAGCATCTGAGTAATACCAAAATTACCTAATGCTGTTCCAAAAAATACCGGGGTTAACTGCCCTTTTAAAAACGCTTGCAAATCAAATTCATGGCTTGCGCCTAAAACTAATTCTAATTCTTCCCTTAAGTCATCGGCTAAATTGCCAATCCGTTTATCGAGCTCAGGATTATCAAGTCCTTCAATCATATCTTCATCTTGAATCGTATGGCCCTGACCCGTTTGATAAAAATAAATTTTATCCTCAAGAATATGATAAATACCTTTAAATTCTTTGCCCATACCAATGGGCCAAGTCACTGGTGAACACTTAATATTTAAAACTTCTTCAACCTCATCCATTAACTCAATCGGATCTTTAATGTCACGATCCAGTTTGTTCATAAAAGTTGTAATAGGTGTATCTCTTAAACGACAAACTTCCATTAATTTAATCGTTCTATCCTCAACACCTTTACTACTATCAATCACCATCAAAGCCGAGTCTACCGCGGTTAAAGTTCGATAAGTATCTTCAGAAAAATCTTCATGGCCAGGGGTGTCCAATAAATTAACTGTGCGATTTTTATAAGGAAACTGCATCACCGAAGTTGTCACCGAAATACCCCGCTCTTTCTCCATTTCCATCCAGTCAGATGTCGCATGCTTGCCGGATTTTCGCCCCTTAACTGTACCAGCCTGCTGTATTTTTTGACCTAATAATAATAGCTTTTCGGTAATGGTTGTTTTACCCGCATCGGGGTGAGAGATGATAGCAAAGGTTCTACGTTGTTGAATTTGTTGAAGAAAATTGGCATCAG
>CAYPMT010000070.1:0-13235 GCA_964411875.1 uncultured Kangiellaceae bacterium | reverse complement strand
TTAATCAAAATGACATTATTAATTTTTGGTTTCATGAAATTGATTCTGCTTTGTGGTTTAAAAAAGATGAGAATTTTGATCAATTAATTAAAGAGCGATTTGAATCAACTTATTACGCGGCAACTCAATGTGAATTGTTTGAGTGGCGGCAAGATCCACAGGGTCGTTTGGCTGAAATTATTGTGTTAGATCAATTTTCAAGAAATATGTTTCGTGATTCAGCCAAAGCTTTTCAGTTTGATAGTCTTGCTGTGGCATTGACTCAAGAGGCGATTAATTGTGGTGCGGATAAAGTTTTAGCAATTAAGGAAAAATCATTTCTTTACATGCCACTGATGCATTCAGAGTCTTTAAAGATCCATCAGTTAGCAGAAGCGGTTTTTTCTCAGCCGGGATTAGAGTTTAATTATGACTTTGAAATAAAACACCAAGAAATTATACAAAGATTTGGTCGTTATCCTCATAGAAATGAGTCGTTAGGTAGGGAGTCGACACCTGAAGAAATTGAGTTTCTAAAGCAGCCAGGTTCAAGTTTTTAGTTAATGACCTTCAAATAAATCAGGTAGTTGCCAGTTGTTGTTTTCTTCATAAATAACGGCTGTTTCTATATGAGCAACTTCTTCCCTTTCAGTGAAAGCACTGAGTACAAAACCCCGTAGCCTATCGGCATTTTTCACACCAATATGCACCATAAAGTCATTAGCACCACTCAGGTGATAAATAGTAAAAACTTCTGGTAATGTTAACAAGTGGTTACGAAAGGTTTCTACATCCCTTCGTGAATGGCGATCAAGGCGCACAGCTACCATGGCCTGCAGACCAACACCTAACCCTGTGAGATGAACTTCAGCGTGATAGCCTTTTATGTAGCCTCTTGCCCTTAAATATTTGACTCTTTCTAAGCAAGAGGAAGGTGCTAAACCAATGTTCTCAGCGAGGTCTTTATTTGAAATCCGTGCATTATTCCTTAATTGACCAATAATTTCGAAGTCAATTTGGTCTAGTTCTTTCATAAGGCTCAAAACAGAATAAAATTTGGATATATAAAATTATACAATACTTTATATATAATTAAGTCAAATCAAACAAATATTTTAATCAGGCTAGGTTCGGAGTCAGTATGTCTATTGATACACAGGAAGCATTATTTAAAGCAGCTAAACATTTATCACCTTTACGGAATTCAACTCAAGCAGAAGATGTTTGTGGTCTTGCTAAGGAGCAGTTAGCTCATTTTGGTATTAAGCCAGATAGTGAGTTGGGAAAGTCTTTATCCATAAGTATGCAAAAAATATATGACTGTCATGGCAGCATTGATCAACTTTGGCAAGCCACCCAACAACATATGCATGAGCTTGACTCTAGTGACAAAGTGGCTTTATTTAATGCTAAAAAGTTTTTATCTTTTCAGCTAGCGAAGATTTTAGATACCTTGCAAAATCCCTTTAGAAGTACTTATCAAAACTTAGATTATAGCCAATCAACCATATCAGCTAAGTCAGCTTATCCTGTTTTTGATAATGTTAATGCCCTCTTTTCTGCAACCCCAGTGATTACTCGTACAGCAACCTACATTTATGCCTGTGCTGAGTGGATCAATGACGCGTTTGAAGGCAAAGAATTAATGCTGGATATTTATTCGAGGCTATTGAACCCAACCTCTATTTCACTAGCGAACCATATTGTTGATCTTGAGGCAGGCCCTTATGCAAATGAATATTTAGCTTGGAACTTTAATAGTGGAATGGCAGCTATTGATGCAACTTTGTCGCATGTGCTAGGTCATGAGGATATATTAATAGCAAGCCAAAATATCTACGGTGGTGCACATCAGCTTATCCATGATTGGTTTGCAAAACCATCTAACTTAAATGTTGCCGTGGAGCAATTTTCTGGTGAAGAAACGGAGTCTTTTGTTAAAATTTTAGAAGAAGTTAAAATTAAATATGCGGATCGCCTAAAAGCAGGCAAGCAAATTTATCTCTATTTAGAGTCACCTTGTAATCCTCACGGCTATGTATTGGATGTACCAGAGCTTTGTAAAATTGCTCATGAGTCGAGTATTCGAGTCATTCTAGATGCGACAGTTGGTACACCATTTTTACATCAGCCGATACAGCGTAAAGATTTACAAGAACGTCCAGACTTTGTCATTCACAGTTACACCAAAGATTTAACAGGAACAGGATCTGCTATTGCTGGTTGTGTTATAGCTCGTAATGAAGATATGTTTATTCCAAAGGGCCAACCTGGATGGGATGAGACTTTGTTCTGGAATGTTTATTACGTTAAAGGCGCTTTCCTAAATGCTGATACGGCATTTGAAGTCATGCAAGGTATGCGAACACTTGAAGTCAGGATGCTTAAGAAATGTGTTAATACAAAAATTCTTGCTAGTTTTTTGGATTCTCACCCTATGATAGAAGTTAATTGCAATGCTTTAGCTGATAATCAAAATTATGAATTAGCCCAAAATACGTTGTTTTTAGGTATGCCAGCGGCATTATTTACGATTAATATGGATGGGATACCCGCAAAAAATTTCCAACAGTTTTTTGATAGTTTAGAACCAACTTTTTCACATATGATCAGTTTGGGTCAAACCAATACGATAGTCAGCTGTCCAGGGCTTACGACCCATTCAGAGCTCAATCTAGAGCAGCAAAAAAAGGCACAAATCTATCCAACAACTATTCGTTTTGCTGTCGGTAATGAAAACCCTATGGATTTAATTAAGCATTTGGTTAGTGCTGCAGCATTAACCGTTGATGAAACTGTTCCTGATTATTCCAAACAATTTATGTCAATTGATCAAGCAAAAGACTTAGTCAAAAATATTTATCTTGATATGCATCAAAAATATATTGAAGCGATTACATGATTTTCCAAGACTTAGAATTTATCCAAGTGCTAGAAACAGTCCAAGCTTTAGACTAGCAACAACACACCCTAAAGAATCCAAACTTCACTATTATGTTGGGGTTCTTTAGGGCGTTTAGTTATGACAAATGAGCCTAAACTTCCAAAGCTTTCCAAATTGAGTTAATTGCTTTTTTGCTTATAACGCCAAAGATTGTATGGTCATTCCCCAGTTTACTCTATGTGAGATAGAGTAAATTTGTGCTATTATCGCGGCTTTTCACCCACTTATGTTTTCATCTATCGTATCTGGGTAAACCCTAAAATAATTAGCGTTATTATTTAGTTGTACAATATGAATAATTTTTATACTGAAAAGGTTATTTCAGTTCATCACTGGAATGAGACACTGTTTAGTTTTACTACAACTCGTAGCCAAGGGCTTCGTTTTAGAAATGGTGAATTTATCATGCTGGGCTTGCAACCAGAAGATGGAGAAAAGAAGGTAATGCGTGCCTATAGTATTGCTAGCCCTAATTATGCGGAAAACTTGGAGTTTCTAAGTATTAAAGTACCTAATGGCTTACTCACTTCTCGATTACAACATCTCAAACCAGGGGAAGAAATTATTGTTAGCAAAAAGCCAACAGGGACCTTGGTCGTTGACGATCTAAGCCCTGGTAAAAACCTTTATTTATTAGCAACAGGTACAGGATTAGCGCCTTTTATTGGCATTATTCAAGATCCTGAAATTTATGAACGTTTTGAAAAAATTATTTTATGTCATGGTGTTCGTTACAAAAGTGAGCTTTGTTACCAAGACTTTATTTTAAATCAGTTGCCTCAGTCAGAGTTTTTGGGTGATGAAGTTAAACAAAAATTAATCTATTATCCAGCAGTTACTCGTGAACCATTTCAAACTCAAGGGCGATTAACTAGTTTAATTGAATCACAGCAGTTATTTAGTGATATTGATTTAGAGCCTTTCGATCCAGAGGTTGATCGAGCTATGATTTGTGGTAGTCAAAGCATGTTGAACGATCTGAAAGATTTATTAGAGCAACATGGCTTGAAAATTAGCCCTAAACTGGGCGTACAAGGTGATTATGTTATTGAAAGAGCCTTTGTTGAGTAATTGAGCTATCAATAATAGTTAATAATTTATTTTTTAGTTGAGGATATAGGGCATGTTAAACAATAAACAAACGATCGCTGAGTTTGATCCAGAACTTTTTCAATCAATTCAAGCAGAGCAGCAGCGCCAAGAACAACACATCGAGTTAATTGCTTCCGAAAACTATACCAGTCAGCGAGTGATGGCAGCGCAGGGCTCAATTTTAACCAATAAATATGCTGAGGGTTATCCGAGTAAGCGTTACTATGGTGGTTGTGAATATGTTGATATTGCTGAAGGTTTAGCTATCTCGCGAGTCAAAGAACTATTTGGTGCGGATTATGCCAATGTGCAACCTCATTCAGGTTCCCAGGCCAATTCTGCGGTTTATATGGCTTTACTCCAGGCAGGCGATACCGTATTAGGTATGAACCTGAATGAAGGTGGTCACTTAACTCATGGCGCGGCAGTGAGTTTTTCAGGCAAAATTTATAAGTCAGTACAATATGGTTTGGATGAAAAAGGTTACATTGATTATGCTCAAGTAGAAGCTTTGGCTTTAGAGCATAAACCTAAAATGATTATTGCCGGTTTTTCAGCTTATTCAAGAGTGGTTGATTGGGCGAAATTTAGAGAAATTGCTGACAAGGTTGGCGCTTATTTTATGGTGGATATGGCGCATGTTGCAGGTTTAATTGCAGCAGGGCTTTACCCAAACCCAGTCCCTCATGCTGATGTAGTGACGTCAACGACCCATAAAACTTTGGCTGGTCCTCGTGGCGGAATTATTTTAGCCAAAGCTAATCCAGAATTAGAAAAAAAATTCAACTCAGCAGTTTTTCCGGGTGGTCAAGGTGGTCCTTTAATGCACGTGATTGCTGGTAAAGCGGTTGCGTTTAAGGAAGCATTAACAGATGAGTTTAAAATCATACAACAACAGGTATTAGACAACTCAAGAGCTATGGCAAAAGTATTCCAAGAGCGAGGATACAAAGTGGTCTCTGGCGGTACGGATAATCACCTTTGTTTAGTTGATTTAATCGATAAAGATATTACTGGCAAAGATGCTGAAGCAGCATTAGGCGAAGCTTTTATTACTGTCAATAAAAATACTGTGCCTAAAGAACCCCGTTCGCCTTTTGTAACCAGTGGCTTACGCTTAGGAACGCCAGCTGTGACGAGTCGTGGATTTAAAGAAGAAGAAGTGACTGCATTGACTGGTTGGATTTGTGATATTTTAGATAATATGGGTGATGAACAACTTATCCAAGCGATTAAAACTAAAGTGTTAACTTTAACTGAAAAGTTTCCGGTTTATGTTAAATAGTCTGGCTCTTTTCATTTCGAGCTAAGATTAAATAATTTTTAGAAAATTTATTCTATTGGCTTCTTATTATTAGGAGCTAATAGATAAAATTATTTTTCCGTTAGCTATAGTCACTACTCTTTTTAACCCTATCTTTAGTTCGACCAATTCGGTATGAGTCTAAAATACTGATTAACCAGATAACAATTAAAACAATGATAGCTATATCAAGTTGTTCTGACTCTGGGTTAGCTAGTTTTTGATAGAGCAGCTCACGAATTTTCATAATATCTGGCGTAATTTCACCATTAATAATTTGATTAGATATTTCTAGCGCACTGTTAATGAGATAACGAAATAAATAATAGAGTGGCGCTAGTGTCAAAATAATTAATGCGCTGGCTGTTATGTAGTGTTTTAAAAAAACATGCCCTGCACCCGGAAAAATAAAGGCCGAAAGTAATATGGCTTTATTAGATTTTTTCATCCCAAATTATTCAAGATATTTATTTTAACTACCTGTAAAAACAACGGTTTTATTTTGATCAATAAAAACGCGTCTTTCAATATAGTACTTCACTGCTTTAGCTAAAACCATGCACTCAATATCTCGGCCAAGGCGTTCTAAGTGGTCAGGTTTCATATTATGGTCAACTCTTGTGACCATTTGTTCAATAATAGGGCCTTCGTCTAAATCGCCAGTTACATAATGAGCGGTAGCACCAATTAATTTAACGCCACGTTCAAAGGCTTGCAAGTAAGGTTTTGCGCCTTTAAAGCCAGGCAAAAATGAGTGGTGAATATTAATGCAGTGGCCCGTTAATTTTTTTGCCATTTGATCCGTAAGAATTTGCATGTATCGAGCTAGAACGACTAGCTCTGAACCTGTTTCTTGATAGATTTCCAACAAGCGCTTTTCTTGTTCTATTTTATTGGCTTTCGAAATGGGTAAATGAATAAATGAAATACCTTCTCGCTCAACCATAGGTCTTAAGTCCTGATGGTTAGAAACGATGGCTGTAACTTCAATGGGTAAGTCACCGTTGCGCTTACGGTAGAGCAAATCATCTAAACAATGATCAAACTTAGAAACCATAATTAATGTTTTAACAGGCGTATTAGGATCAAAAAGCTGCCATTGCATACTTAGCTCATTGGCAATTGGGTTAAAATCATTTTTAAATTTATCGATATCAATATCTTTATTGTTCATGCGAATAACAGCCCGCATAAAAAAGGTTTCTGTTAATTGATCATCAAACTGCTCTAAGGCACAAATATAACCATCATTTGCTGAGAAATAGGAGGTTATTTTTGCTACTACGCCGGTTGCAGCTTTGCAACTACCAGTAAAAATATAAGTATTGGGTTCGTTATATAGCATTCGATTTGGTTTCCACTATTTTTAAACCAATAATGCCAGCAATAATTAAAAGATCCAACCTATTACTCTTATTTCATATTTATATTTAGGCCTTAATTTCCCAATTTATTTTTAAACTTCAACCCAATAAAATGTTATAATTCTCAGCTATTTACCCCCATTTTCAGGGGTGAAGCTATAGTTGACTCGGCTTAATTAGAATATTCTGGAATTAATATGCGTTGTCCTTTTTGCTCATTTCACGATACTAAGGTCATTGACTCTCGCTTGGTTACCGAAGGCGAACAAGTGCGCCGTCGTCGAGAGTGTGTTGAGTGCGGTGAGCGCTTTACGACTTTTGAAGGTGCTGAGCTTGTTATGCCTAGAGTTATTAAAGGCGATGGCACCCGTCAACCTTTTGATGATGAAAAGTTGAAGGCTGGTATTTTAAGAGCCGTTGAAAAAAGGCCTGTTTCAGTTGAAGACGTTGAAAAAGCGATTTTTAAAATTCAATCCAAATTACGAGCATTAGGTGAGAGAGAAGTTTCAGCCAATACGATTGGTGAACTAGTCATGGAGGCGTTAAAAAGCTTAGATCAGGTCGCTTTTGTGCGTTTTGCTTCGGTTTATCGTCGTTTTCAAGATGTTAGTGAATTTCGCGAGGAAATTGAGCGTTTAGAATCTAATGAAGATTGATTGAAACCATGAATCATCAAATGCCTAAAAACTTAACCCTAAAAAAACCTGACGACTACTGGTCTGGGTTTGATCATGAAATAATGTCATTGGCATTACGTTTGGCTGAAAAAGGAAAATATACGGCCAGACCTAACCCTATGGTTGGTTGCGTGCTCGTTAAAAATGAACAAGTTGTTGGTCAAGGTTGGCATCAAAAATTTGGTGAGAACCATGCTGAAGTGAATGCATTGGAACAGGCTGGCAATCAAGCTAAAGGAGCCGTTTGCTATGTGACATTAGAACCTTGTTCACATAGAGGAAAAACAGGGCCTTGTGTAAAAGCATTAATTGGTGCAGGTATTATTAAGGTTGTTGCCGCCATGCAAGACCCAAATCCTAAAGTGTCGGGCCAAGGTTTTAAATTATTGCTTGATGCCGGTATTGAAGTTGAATACGGATTATTTGAACAACAAGCAAAACAATTAAATCGAGGTTTTGTTTCTCGTTTCACTAAAAACCGTCCATGGATAACGTGCAAGCTAGCGATGAGTTTAGATGGTCGAACGGCATTAGCTGATGGATCAAGCCAATGGATTACGGGCACAGCAGCACGTGCAGATGTTCAAAAGTTAAGAGCAAAACAAGATGCTATAATAACAGCTTCAGGAACAGTGCTAGCGGACAACCCTAGTTTAACTGTGCGTGCAGAAGATGCTGAGATAAATAATGAAGCTTGGTTTTATGAAGCAGAAAATATTGGTTTTTCTCAACCATCAAGAGTTCTATTAGATAGATATCAAAGTTGTGATACTTCAGCAAAATTATTTAATAAAGATGCAGATGTTTTTTGGATTAGTGATCAGTTTAAAGATGAAGAGAAGAGTCAACATATTAACTATTTACCCAATTTTTCTTCATTAGAAAACTTATTAAGTTATTTTGCAGAAAAAAACATTCATAATTTATTAATTGAAGCGGGTCACAATTTGGCTGGAGAGTTTTTAAAAGCAAACTTGATTGATGAATTGGTTGTTTATATGGCGCCTAAATTAATGGGTAATCAAGCAAAAGGCCTGTTTAATTTGGCGATTGACAATATGTCAGATACAAATGAATTAGTCCTAAATGATTTACGTCATCTAGGTGATGATATCCGTTTGACTTATTTGTTTAAAAATTAGTGTGTCTTTCAGTTTTATTTAGCGCTTTTTTGAAAAGAGAAAAAATATGTTTACTGGAATTATTGAAGCAATTGGCTCAATTGAAAAAATAGAAGACAAATTAGGTGATAAGCGTTTTACTATTAATACGGGTAAACTTGATTTAGTTGACGTTGCTATCGGCGATAGTATTGCTTGTAATGGTGTTTGTTTAACTGTCATAGAGCTTACATCATCGTCTTATATAGCTGATGTGTCGGTTGAAAGTTTAAGCTTAACGACTTTAGGCAATATTGCATTAGGGTCGCCAGTGAATTTAGAAAAAGCTTTAACCCCAACGACACGTTTGGGCGGGCATTTAGTGAGTGGTCATGTTGATGGTATTGGTAAAGTTATTGCTATAACTAAAGAGTCACGCAGTATTTGTTATGATATCCAAGCACCAAAAGAATTAAGTCGTTATATTGCTAAGAAAGGTTCGGTTACAGTTGATGGTATATCATTAACGGTCAACGATATTGAGGACAATGTTTTTAAATTAAACTTGGTGCCACATACTTTGCAAGAGACTAATGCTAAAAACTATCAAATTGGTGCGCAAGTTAACCTAGAAGTTGATTTGTTAGCACGTTATTTAGAACGTCTCTTGCTTGGACAAAAAATGGATCAAAATGATGATGATAAATCAACAATTGATTATCAAAAGTTAATTAATACAGGCTTTATTAAATAAAATTGGAAAAGTTACAACATGCAATTAAATACAACCAAAGAATTAATTGAAGATATTGCTGCAGGCAAAATAGTCATTTTAGTTGATGATGAAGATCGTGAAAACGAAGGCGATTTAGTGATCGCATCAACTAAAGTTACGCCAGAAACGATTAATTTTATGGCGCGTTATGCTCGCGGTTTGATTTGTTTAACTCTTACTCAAGAACGTTGTGAGCAACTTGATTTAAGTTTAATGGTGGGTCGCAATGCGGCTTCCTTTGAAACAAACTTTACGATTTCTATCGAAGCAGCCGAAGGTGTTACCACCGGTATTTCAGCAGCAGATCGTGCCACAACCATTCAAGCGGCAGTTGCCTCCGACGCTCGATCATCCGATATTGTGCAACCGGGTCATATTTTTCCAATTATGGCCAAGCCTGGTGGCGTATTAAATCGTTCTGGTCACACTGAAGCGGGCTGTGATTTGGCTCGCTTAGCCGGTTTAGAGCCCAGCGCTACGATTGTCGAAATTCTTAATGAAGATGGGACTATGGCTCGTCGGCCTGATTTAGAAAAATTTGCTAAAGCGCATAATTTAAAAATTGGTACGATTGCTGACTTAATCGAATATCGCATGAATACTGAGAATACGATTAACAAAGAGTTTTGTACTGATTGGCCGACTCAATATGGTGATTTTAAATTACATGCTTTTAAAGACACGATTGATGGTGAAGCCCATATTGCTCTCGTTAAAGGCGAAATTAAGCCTGATGATCCGGTGCTTGTCAGAGTCCACGTTATTGATATTGCAACAGATTTATTAGCTAAGGAAAAGAAAAGTTTGGGTAGCTGGACCATTCACAAAGCCTTAGAAAGAATTGCCGAAGAAGGGACCGGTGTTGTGCTTTTGATTGGTCATTTATCGTCTGCGGAGCAAATTCTTGATAGAATAGCGGTTTTATCAGGTCAGAAAGCACAATCACCTAAAGTGAGCGCACAAGCGAGTCAAGTGTCGAGAACCATTGGAATTGGCTCGCAAATTTTAATGGATTTAGGCGTGCACAAAATGCGTTTAATGAGTCCAGTGAAAAAATATCGAGCCTTATCAGGGTTTCATTTAGAAGTGGTTGAGTTTATTGAAGATAATTAGGCGCTGTTGCTCACTAATTCTAAGCTAAACTAATAAAAGTTATTTTTATAAAAGAGAAACGTTAAAGAGAACACTTATGAAAACAATCGAAGGTAATATGATTGGCAAAAGTAGCAAGTTTGCGCTTTTGGCCACTCGGTTTAATAGTTTTATTGTGGATAGTTTATTAGAAGGTGCTATCGATGCTTTAAAACGTCACGGTGTTGCAGAGTCTAACATTGAAATTATCCGTGTGCCTGGCGCATTTGAAATGCCTATTGCAGCAAAAAGAATTGCTGCATCTAAGCAGTACGACGCTATCGTTGCTTTAGGTGCCGTTATTCGGGGTGGTACGCCACATTTTGAATATGTTGCTGGTGAATGCGTGAAAGGTTTATCACAAGTTTCTTTAGACGCTGATATTCCAGTTGCTTTTGGTGTGTTAACGGTTGATTCGATTGAGCAAGCGATTGAAAGGGCTGGAACAAAAGCAGGCAATAAAGGTGCCGAAGCAGCACTGAGTGCTTTAGAAATGGTTAATTTGTTGGATGAGTTGAGCTAACTTATGCATAAGCCGTCCATGCGCAAAAAAGCGCGTCGCTATGCTATGCAAGGTTTATATCAATGGCATTTAAGTGGTAATCAAATTGCTGATATCGAACTCCAGTTTTTGGAGACGATTAATGAAGCAAAAGTTGATGTTGAATATTTTAGGGATATTTTAGTTAAAACCTTGGTATCGATTAAAGAGCTTGATGAGTTATTAATACCTTACCTTGATCGAAAAATTGATGAGCTAAACCCAGTCGAACTAGCGGTACTTAGGCTGGCTTGTTTTGAACTAAAAGAACGGGTTGATGTCCCTTATAAAGTTGTTATTAATGAAGCTTTGGAATTAACTAAAACTTTCGGTGCTAGTGAAGGTCATAAATTTGTTAATGGAATACTTGATAAACTTGCTAGAATATTACGTCCTCTTGAAGTGAAGTAAAAAGAAGATAAACGTTATTTCATAACTATTTGAAAAGCTAATGAAAGAATTCGATATTATAGAGCGTTATCTCAAGCTACACAGTCATGCTCGAAAGGATGTTTTAAAAAGTGTTGGCGATGACTGTGCTTTAGCTAAAGTGCCAAGAGGCCAGCGTTTGGCTTTGTCGATGGATACTTTAATTAGTGGCGTTCATTTTTTGGATGACTCTTGTGCCGAAGATATTGCACACAAAGCAGTTGCTGTTAATTTAAGTGATTTAGCTGCGGTTGGCGCTGAGCCAGCCTGGATAACATTATCCTTAAGTTTACCTCATTATGATGAAACTTGGCTAAAGTCCTTTAGTCAGGGATTAAAAAATATTTTAGAATTTTTTGATGTCCAGTTAATTGGTGGTGATACCTGTCGAGGAAAACTATCCATTACCATACAAGCCCATGGGTTTGTTCCTGAAAGCGCATTTATTTCTCGAAGTAATGCTAGCCTAGGTGAAATTATTTGTGTAACTGGCACAGTAGGTGATGCTTGTTTGGGATTGTTAGCGGCAAAAAATGAGCTGCAAACTACGCCTGAACATCAGCAAGCACTACTTAAAAAATATCAAAGACCAACGCCTCGATTAGCAGCAGGCGTTGTTTTACGAGGTTTAGCAACAGCAGCTATTGATGTTTCTGATGGTTTGTTAGCTGATCTTAATCACATTTGTCAGCAAAGTGATGTGGGAGCTATTTTACAATGGCAAGATATTCCATTTTCTGAAGCTGCAAAATCAATTGGTAATGCTGAATTATTAAAGCGTGCTGCATTAACCGGTGGCGATGATTATGAGTTATGTTTTACGTTAAAAGAAGAAAATCTTGATGCGGCACAAATGGCGTTAAAAAATGTTGGTATTGACTGTTTTCCAATTGGACGAATTATTGGCAAATCAGGCATTCGTTTATTTGATGGCAAAGAGGCTATGGATTTTGAATATCATAGCATTGGTTACCAACATTTTTAGCATTAAAGTTTAAGCAGTGAATATTCAAAAAAAAATTCCAGTTAAATTTGTTTTTTCTCACCCTGTTCATTTTCTTTCTTTTGGTTTCGGCAGCGGCTTAGCGCCTAAAGCACCAGGCACATTTGGTACGCTGGCTGCCATTCCTGTTTTCTTTCTGTTGTCAGGTTTAAACTTAACGACTTATATTACTGTTTGTTTACTAGTGACATTACTGGGTATTTATTTATGTAGTTATTCGGCAAAAGCGCTAAAAGTTCATGATCACCCAGCTATTGTTTGGGATGAAATATGTGGCTACTTAATAACAATGATTGCTTTTGTACCAAGTTGGCAAAATGTACTAATAGGCTTTTGTTTATTCCGTTTCTTTGATATTTTAAAACCATGGCCAATAAAATGGATAGATTCAAAGGTATCAGGTGGTTTAGGGATAATGCTTGATGATGTGGTTGCAGGCATTTTTGCTTGGGGTTGTTTGTATGGAATTAATGTTTTATATGGAATGCAGTTATTATGAAAGTGATTAAAATTCTTAGTTTTCTAATCCTAGCTCTTACGAGCCATCTAGTATTGTCTAATACTGAATTGGAAAACTCTCAACAAAAAAAAGCTCAACAAGAAGAAGCTCAGCTAAAAGTGATTGGCTTATTTAAAGATGCCGCATTAGTTAACTTTAATGGCAAGCAAAAACTTTATCGTAATGGCCAAACATTGGCTAAAGATATCAAACTGGTAAAAGCCAATACCAGCCTAGCGACGTTTTTAATTCAAGGTAAAACAGTTGAGCTAGGCATTGACAGTCGCGCTAATTATTCAGTGTTTGAAGATAAACAACCAAAGCAACAGGTTGATTCAAAAGGCAACAAAAGTGATCCTAATAAGCCAAAGCAAGCGAAGATTTGGTTGGATGGCAAT
>CAYPMT010000069.1:0-13682 GCA_964411875.1 uncultured Kangiellaceae bacterium | reverse complement strand
CCCGGCACAAGAGTAAGAGGGCAAGCCTTGTATTCTAGTTGCACCTACGGTGTTGGTGGCGCGATTGGCACCTTAGGTTCAGGTTTCTTATGGGAAGTTTATGGAGGGCAAGCAACGTTTTTGATGTGTGGAGCAGTAATGTTGGTTGCCACCTTGGCTAGTTTGTCTATGAAGAACATTGATGCTGGTTTGGAGAGTTGAGCTGAATAATTTATCTGTATTTTGAAATTCTTTATGATTAAAGATAGCTAGTGAAATATTCTCTTCAATTACGAAGTTTTATTGAAAGAAATATTAAAGGTTCTTTGTTTAAAATACATTTAGTAATGATTAGTGAGTTAGCCCCCTTTTCAATGTAAAGGCGCAGGTAGTTAAATTAAATATCCTGTGGGTTTAATAGTCGATATATTATAGAATGATCTAAATATTTATTAATATTATCCATAAGAAATACTACTTTTTAGGAAACATAATCAGTGAATAAAAGTTCAATTCCTTTCATAGATTTGAAAGCTCAATATCTCGGTATTAAAGATGAAGTATTACAAGGTATAGAGGCTGTTCTTGAGCACGGTCAATATATTTTAGGACCAGAAGTCGCTGAACTTGAAAGTCAGTTGTCAGAGTTTTGTGGGGCAAAACATTCCATCACGTGTTCTAGTGGTACTGACGCTTTATTGCTCGGTTTAATGGCGTACGATGTAGGTCCTGGTGATGCTATATTTACAAGCCCATTCACTTTCTTTGCTACAGCAGAAGTTATTGCCTTAACGGGAGCTACTCCAGTATTTGTGGATATTGATGAGAGGACTTTCAATATTGATCCAGAGCAATTAGAAGCACAAATTGTTCGTATCCAATCTGAGGGAAAGTTAAATATTAAAGGGGTTATGCCGGTTAATATATTTGGTCTTCCAGCAGATTATGACAGAATAAATACAATAGCAGAACGATTTGATATGCATGTGATCGAGGACACCGCGCAGGGTTTTGGTGGTACTTATCATGGACGTAAGTCTGGTGTTCTAGCTGATATTTCAGCAACTTCGTTTTTCCCAGCTAAACCTTTGGGTTGCTATGGTGATGGTGGGGCTGTATTTACAAATGATGATGCACTTGCTGAAAAAATGCTATCCATTCGAGTACATGGGCAAGGCGAAAATAAATACGACAATGTTCGTTTAGGGTTAAATGCAAGGTTTGATACGATTCAAGCGGCTGTTCTAAAGCCTAAATTATCAATTTTCCCTAACGAGCTGTCTGAACGTGAAAGAGTTGCTCATAGCTACACACAAGAACTCAGAGGCATTGTTGAGACGCCATATATTCCTGAGGGGTGCACTAGTGCTTGGGCGCAATACTCAATTCTGTCAGACGATAGAGATAAAATACAAAAAGCATTAAGTGATAACAATATACCAAGTGTCGTTTATTACAAAACGCCTTGTCATTTATCTACAGCTTTCTCGTACCTTGGTTATAGCGAGGGTGATATGCCTGTATCTGAGAAGATTTCAAAAAAGATTTTTAGTTTACCTATGCATCCATATTTAAGTGATTTAACTATTAAAGAAATCGCTAAGATTATTGCAGACGCCTAGCTTCCTAATGTTTTTTAGAACTGCTAGTAATGACCTTGTTGAGTCACTAAAGATGTTTAAGTACCTTTATGCATCAGCGTTTCTTCGCCTAAAAGTAATGTATAGAAGATCATTTTTATCTTTACTTTGGGAGCCCCTCACCATTTTTTTTGTGGCTTCAATTCTTACACTGATTTGGTCGCAAATTCTTGATATTGAAGACAAGTATAGTTATTTCTCTTATGTGTTGGTTGGGTTTGGTTTATGGAATTTGCTGTTTTCAAAGTTAATTACGCGAGCAGTATTGTCCCTATGTTCTCGGTCTAAAGATCTTGTTAATCAGGTTATTCCTATTTCTAGCCTATCAATAGAAGAAACAATCTTTTGTTTTATTGGGTTTCTGCTTACCTTGCCATTTATTCTGGTGATAACGATACCTGCTTATTCAATCGATATTGCACGCGCAGCTTATTTTTTGTTTGGCTTGTTTTTAATTGGACTAACTGCAATTAGTCTTTCTCTCACTTTAGGTATTGTTACTTTTTTTATGAGGGATATTAAACAACTCGTTCAAGCGGTTATGAGGATTAGTTTTCTAATAACACCAATCATATGGACGCCTGACCGTTTAGGTGAATATCAGCATTTATTATGGTTAAACCCATTTTATAGTTATATTGATATCTGTCGAACACCTCTACTTGGTGGTGCCCCCCATGAATATTCAATATTTATAGCGTCGGGAATCACAATAATTCTTAGTGTTTTAGGAATTGTACTGTTAGGAAAATTTGATGGGAAAATTCGTAGGTTGTCTTTTTCATAATGTCTGAAATAATTTTAAAAGACATTGAGGTGTCCTATCAGATAGCTAAGAAGCCTCTTTTTACGAAGAGAGGATCCCTTAATTACTATGAAGCAATTAAAACTTTATCATTGCATTTAAAGTCTGGTGATAGGCTTGCCTTGCTTGGCTCTAACGGCTCAGGTAAATCAACATTACTTAGGGTGCTTGCTGGTATATTACCCCCAATTAAAGGCTCTCTTGAGATTAATGGGGAGGTGTTCCCGGCTCTTTCTCCTGTATATGGAATACAGCGAGAGGCAACATGTTATGAAAATATTCGTTTAAAAGGCCTTTTGTATAATTTCAGAGGTAAGGAACTTAAAGCGTATGAAAATGCAGTTGCTCAATTTTCAGAGCTTAATGAGTTTCTTGATATGCCTGTTAAGACGTTATCGAAAGGAATGCAGAGCCGACTTCAGGTTGCAATGCTAAATCATGTTAAGCCGGACATTCTGTTGATGGATGAGTGGATTGGAGCAGCTGATGAAAACATAGTTAGAAAAAATAATGGCATTTTAAATGCGCTTGTGGATCAAGCTGAAATATTTGTTCTTGCATCACACCGTAAGAAGTTAGTTAAAGATTTTTGTACTACTGGTCTTGTTATGCAAAAAGGGGAAATTGTTTTTCATGGGGGAATAAAGGAAGCGCTTGAGGTGCACACAAGCTCCCAAAAAAACAAATAATCTAGCTTGTTGTTAACCTTATTTCTTTGAGTTTCTCAACAGGCTGTATACCTTAGATAATAATTTAGACGGAATGATCCTTAGTGGAGCTCTCAAAATAAAATTCCGTAAAAACTCTATTGGTGAAATATAACCGATTTTAAGTAGCCATAGCTGAAAACCAATCTCAGCTTTCATATAGCTCGCCCCGCCTCTTCTAGATATTTGCTCATCGCTGTAGCGCATTAGTACAAGCGTATTATCAAGGTTTGAAAAAACACAATCTGACGCTAGGAGCCTTATCCAAAGATCATAATCCTCGAAGCTTTTTCTTGTCCTATAGTTGCCAACCCTTAATACATCTGATTTTTTAAACATGACAGTTGGGTGGTTTATAGGGTTGCGTAATTTTGAATATGAATAAATTTCCTTTGAGGAGGTAGGGACATGTTTGTATCTTTGGATGTTGTCGCTACTGACATTAAATTCTTCAACTTGACCACCTAAAACAGATAGGTTTGGATTTTCTTCGAAAGCTTTTAGTTGAATAGAAAACCTTTCTGGCACAGCAATATCATCTGTATCCATTCGTGCGATTAACTCATGGTCACAGTGTGTCAATCCTTCTGATAAAGCTTTTCCTAAACCTTTATTCGTTTGAAAGGGTATAAGTTTAATAGTGTCGGATAATTTTAATTTCCATTTATCTAAAATAGCTTGAAGACTGTCAGTGATTT
Source organism: uncultured Kangiellaceae bacterium (assembly GCA_964411875.1). GTDB lineage: Bacteria > Pseudomonadota > Gammaproteobacteria > Enterobacterales > Kangiellaceae > Aliikangiella. The sequence continues at coordinate 9,853 of CAYPMT010000069.1, read as the reverse complement.
CACCATCAATGACGATAACAATTTGAGTTGGTTTTACTGTTTGGTTATCCCAAATGCTGATTAAGGCATCGTTAAAATACGATGCTCGTTCAGCTTTATATACAGATAAAAGTGCAGAAAATTCCATTAGAACAGACTATCAAAATCACACCTGTCAAATACATCAAGTTTACCGCCATAAGATGCATTCTTGATTTTTACATTATACCTCTCATAAACTTGTTTGAAGAAACGATAGGCCTCTAGTGCATTGTGTAATTTAGGGTCATGCCATTTTTTACCCTTGCCAAAATACCTTGGGTCAAAGTGGTTTATGCCATCCTCTTGAGATAAAATATCTTTGCCGTCCACAATTGCGGATTCAGGTACCTTATAGGAGAAGTCCATCCCAATTAGATACACTTCTGAGAATCCAAAATATAAGGCAAGTTGGATATTAATTAGTGTTACAGACTGCGCGCAATAAACTGTTTTATCTGGGCGCATTGAGAAACGAGGAGTCTCAAAATTAGGGCTCAATGATTCATAAAAGCCTCTATTCATATTTAAAAATATGGACTCTTTATTGTTCCAAAACTTGAATTTTTTATTGGAAGGTAGGAATTTAAACTCTGGTTTAAAGCCTTTTATTTGTTGAACATTGTCATCAATAACATGCCCATCTTCTACAACATAAAAGGTCGGTTTGAAACCGTTTTTTTCTTCCATGTAAAAAATTGAATTCACACCAAAGGTATATTCTTTTTTTAATAGCTCAAAATCATGTTTATTTAAGGATGGGCCGTTACCTAAAATAAAGCATCTTTTACCAGCGTATTTGTTATGAAATTTTGCCACTTTATTTGTATTCGTAGCAAAAAAACGCATTGGCTCTTCTATATTTTGAGTGCTTATTAATCCTTTTTTGTAGAGAGTTTTAGTAAGACCTTTTATCTTTTTTGCAAGCATTCTTAAGTTAACAACAGTTGTAAATGTTCATACAGTTTTTAGTGATTTTGAAACCATTTATATGTGAAGATAGGTGTTGATTTAGCGAGAACTAAACCACATAATCCTTGTCATTAATAATTCACAGACAATTTTTATATAAGATGTCAAAAGTTCTAATTACAGGGGCTAGTAGAGGTTTCGGTTTAGAAATAAGGAAAGTATTTGAAGCGAAAGGCTTCGAATGTATTTGCCCTAGTAGAGCAACCCTCGATCTATCAAGCACAGAGAGTATAGAAAGCTTCCTGTTTTCATTCAATGATAAAATTGATGTGTTAGTAAATAATGCAGGTATTAATATAAAAGCTGGTTTAGAAGATATTTCGGCATCAGATGTTGAGGCAATGTATAAAACAAATTTGTTGGGGCCTCTTATGTTGATGCAGGGCTTAGTCCCCAAAATGACTGACAATACTATTAGTCATGTCGTTAATATTGGTTCCATTTGGGGGGTAACCTCAATTGAGCAACGTGCAATGTATTCTATGACTAAGTTTGGCATTGATGGAATGACTAAAGCGATTGCGCAAGAATACGGTAAACATAATGTACTGCTGAATACCGTTGCGCCAGGATTTATGAATACTGAGATGACACGGAAAAACCTATCTCAAACTAAAATGGAAGAACTAAGCAGAAATATTCCTCTTGGTCGCTTTGCTGAACCAAATGAAATTGCTAAATTAGTCTATTTTTTATGTTCACCAGATAACACTTACATTACAGGACAAACTATTATCGCCGATGGCGGTTTTCTCTCATGAAAAATCTTAAAATCCACTCCAATATTCGAGAATATCAAGCTGAGTTTATTGATAACTTAGATATTCTATCTGAGCTTGCAAAAGACGTGCACACTTTCTTTATCATCGATAAGAATGTAAGTGAGAAACACCCTGAGATAAATGATCATATTAAAGATTCAAATTTATTCTTATTTGAAGCACATGAAGAAAATAAAACACTTGATTATGCGGCTAATATCTATGATTTTTTGATTGAAGCACGCGCTAAGAAAAACATTACTATCGTATCTATCGGTGGCGGCATCACACAAGATGTAACAGGGTTTATAGCATCGACGTTATATAGAGGAGTTAAGTGGATTTTCTTTCCAACAACTTTCTTAGCAATGACTGATAGTTGTATTGGAAGTAAAACTTCGATTAATTATAAGTCGAGTAAAAATTTGTTAGGGTCATTTTATCCGCCTCATACAATTTATATGTACGCAAACTTTCTAAAGACATTAGCTAAAACTGATTTTTATAGCGGTATTGGTGAGTCAATAAAGCTGCAACTGATGAAGGAAGAAGGCCGTTTAAGTATTGATGAAATAATTCTTAAAATTGAAGAGCTGAAATCTGACCTATCACTAGTCAACGACATGTTACTTGATAACTTGGCTGTTAAGATTGGTTATATTGCAAATGATGAATTTGACCAAGGAAGAAGAAATTTATTAAATTATGGGCATTGTTTAGGTCACGCCCTCGAGACAACTTCAAAATATTATGTGCCGCATGGAATTGCTGTGAATATCGGTATGATTTACGCAAATTTTTTGAGTGTTAATCGTGGAATTATTGATAAAAAAATCGCAAATAAAATGAATAATGACTTATTCATGCCGAATATTCCGATAGAATTACGTCAGCAAGATTTTGATGAGGCTGAGTTGTTGGCCGCATTGAAGAAGGATAAAAAACGAATTGGTAAAGATTTAACTTCAGTTATACCCGATGAAAATTTTGACTTGATTATTGTCAACGATATTACTGAATCAGAATTTCTTTCAAGCATTAATGAATTGAAAGAATTTTTATTTAATTAAAATACAGGTGGAATTTGTAAATGAATAAAAATGAATTAGAAATGATAGACATCCTAAAACGCCTTAAAGGCGATTATGGTGTTGTGAAAATTAAAGCAGAGTACGAGAATGAAGGTAGTCGTCCAGATGAGTTGTCTCGGCTAAAAGACGTAGCAAACGCTGCTGATCTTCCGATACTAATTAAAATCGGTGGCGTAGAAGCGATCACTGATATTTATAACTCAATTATATTGGGTGCTAAAGGTATTGTGGCACCTATGGCTGAAACAAAATTCGCTGTTAGTAAATTTACTGATGGTGTTGAAAAATTTGTTGCACCTGATAACGCTGATGAAATCGCTTTCGCTATTAATGTTGAAACGATAACAGCCTGCGATAATTTTGAAGACATGCTAACGCTTAAGAACTTAGATGTGTTGTCTAGCATTACAATTGGTCGTGTAGACTTAACGGCGTCTATGGGTAAAGATCGACAGTATGCAAATGGCCCAGAAATGCTGGCTTTATGCACAAGTATTTGTGAAAAAGCAAAAGCTGCAGGTCTTGAAACAGGTGTAGGTGGCGCAGTTTCTCCAGATGCTACAGAGTTTCTTAAAGAATTGATTGATAAAGACCTATTGGATATCTTCGAAACACGTAAGATTGTTTTTGATAAGTCAGCAATCGGCACTTTTGCATCTGGTGGAATCGATACAGCTGTACAGTTTGAGCTTGCATGGTTAAAGAGTAAGCAACGTTACTACCACCGTATTAGAGACGAAGATGTAAAAAGAATCGAAATGATCGAGTCTAGATTACGTTAACAATAAATACCCCTTCCAAACTATGGCTATAAATCGTTATGTCGCACAAATTCCTGCTCGTATAGGAAGTAAGCGTGTAAAAATGAAAAATCTAAGGCTTATGAATAATAAACCTATGATTCAATATGCTATCGATGCATGTCAGCTTGTAGATAGTATTGGAAGGGTTTTTGTTAATACTGATAGTGATATTATCGGAAACTTCGCAGAGTCAATAGATGCTGATTACTATCCTCGTAAGCCTGAACTAGCAAATGATAATGCAAAGCAGGATGAGTTTAATTATGACTTCTTGAAAAATATAGACTGTGAAGCTATGATAATGGTTAATCCTGTATCACCTCTTGTAGAAGCTGATGATATACGAGCAGCAATCGAAAAGTTTGAGCATGATAAGTTAGATACATTGATTGCTTGTAGGCAGGAACGCTTGCATAGCTTTTTTGAAGGCGAGCCATTAAATTTCAACTCTCAGGGGAAACTCCCGGCGACTCAAGATATTAGTGCTGTTGATATTTGTACTTGGACAGTATGTATATGGCGAAAAAGCACATTTATTGAGTCTTTTGAAAAGCATGGTTATGCTGCATTTTCTGGGAAAGTTGGACTTTTCCCAATTAGTCCTATAAATACATTAAAAGTAAGTTATGAAGCTGATTTCCAATTAGCTGAACACATTATGCGGTGGCGTAATAACGAGGATGTCGTTAATGAAATTAAATATTACACACCAGAAGATTAAGTTGAGTAATAAGAAATAAACCGATTTAGTATTTCTAATGTTATTTAACAGTTTTGAATTTTTGGCGGTATTTTTACCGTTAACATTTTTCCTTTATTTCTTTTCAGCTCGTTTTTTCGGGCATAGCCAGCCCAAGTTGTTGCTAGTTATCGCTAGTTTGATTTTTTATGGCTATTTCAATCCTGTCTATGTTGCTCTAATTGGCGTTTCCATCATTCTCAATTTTTATTGGGGGAATCGTCTACTAGTGACATATGAGGCGGAAAGCAATGAAAAGCATCGTAAGCTAATATTATTCAGTGCTATTGGTTTTAATTTGGCTTTATTAGGCTACTTTAAGTATTGTGATTTCTTTATTGAAAACGTTAATACACTGACGAATTCAAATATCCCTATTCAAAATATCGTACTTCCCTTAGCGATTTCTTTCTTCACTTTTCAACAAATTTCTTTTTTAACTGAACGTTATAAAGGCCAGTCTGAACGATACAGTTTTTTAGACTACTCGTTATTCGTTGTCTTTTTTCCTCAGCTTATTGCTGGCCCAATTGTTCAACCTAAAAACACCTTACATCAATTTGCGGATAAAGCAGCCTCAAAGATTTCATCAAAACATGTTTTTTTAGGCCTATCGTTGTTCGGTATAGGTTTATTTAAAAAGGTTATTGTTGCTGACTCACTGGTACAGTTTGTTGGTTTGGGTTTTGATACTCACTCTGCAGAATTAAATAGTATTGATGCTTGGTTGGTGGCAATTGCATATTCCTTTCAATTGTATTTCGACTTTAGCGGCTATACAGATATGGCTCTTGGTCTAGGCTTGCTGTTTAATATTAAATTACCAATCAACTTTAACAGCCCATATCGTGCCGTAAATATTCAAGATTTTTGGAGACGTTGGCATATTACACTCAGTAACTTTCTAAGGGACTATTTGTATATTCCGCTAGGTGGTAACCGAGTTGGTAACTTTCGAATCTATGCTAATCTATTTACTACTTTCTTGCTTGGTGGTCTTTGGCATGGAGCTGGTTGGACATTTGTTATTTGGGGTGCTTTACATGGCGCAGCATTGTGTTTGCATCGACTATGGTCGAAGTTGAATTTTCAATTGCCAAAAATATTATCATGGACACTTACCATGATATTTGTGATTACTGCTTGGGTGTTCTTTAGAGCAACTGATCTAGATTTAGCAATGAATATCGTCTCATCTATGTACAATGTTTCCAACATTATTACGGAAGCTAAATTCTTCGTTGTTCATGGCTATGAATCTATAGCTAGTGGTTTAGCCGTTGATATGAAGACTATCTTTATTCAACTCGTTTTGTGCTTGTTGATTGTACTTCTATTCACTAACTCTACTGCATTCATATATTCTTACCTAAATGATTCTGAAAAACGAATGAAGATTGTTTACATCTTCTTTCTAGCGCTTTTATTTGCGTCAGGTGTATTGTTCATTTCTTTGCAAGAGTACACAGAGTTCATATATTTTAATTTTTAATATGAAATCTTATACAAAAGCTCTCTATCTGTTAGTTATTTTAATTTGTTTATTTGCAAGTATGCCTTTCATCGGTTTGCTTTCATATGATCCATTGCAAATATATAGAAAGCATGCCATATCTGGTAAATCACACTTTAATAACAATATGCGTCAACAAGCTGCTGGAATTATTAATCATTACGATTTTGATTCATTAATCCTTGGCACAAGTATGTTGAAGGGTAGTTCGTCTCAGCAAGCTTCTAAATTATTAAAAGGCACGTTTGTCAATATTTCGGCAGATGGTAGTAATATTTATGAAAGGAGTTTGATTTTAAAGCATGCATTAAAAAAGAAAGAAAACTTAAAACGAGTAATTTTTTCTTATGATACTGGTCTAGATAACCATTCATTAAAAACATCTAGAAGGTACCCTTTAAAACAATTTGAGCCCTTATATGATTCAAACCTAATCAATGACCTCTCAGTTTATTGGAATAAGCATTTCTTGACATGTTTAATTACATGGTCAAATAAATCGGCTTGTATTGGTAATAAGAGAGAGCTACAAAGACCTGTAACCTGGTTTACTAAAACCAAAGCATCTAACGCTAAAATTTCAGGTGTTCAGGGATGGCTTGGTGAAGGTGGGCGAGGTAAGGCTGTATCGTCAAGGTTAAATCGTCATATTAAAGCTAAACATAGCCAAGATTACTCAAACAATCGAGAAAAGTCATGGAAGCAGTACACCAATCAAAATTTAATACCACTTATCAAAAATAATCCTGACGTTAAGTTTGATATTGTTTTGCCGCCATATTCTCGTTTTCTTACTTCTGTATGGCAAACGTGGAATAAACCTAAATACAATGACTATAAATTAGTAGTGAAGCAATTGGTCGATCATGCTGGTCAGTTTGAAAACCTAACTATTTATGGTTTTGATACATTAGATTACAACAGTGATCTTAATAACTATCGTGATATGCGTCACTATAATTTAGACATGAATAGTTATATGTTAAAGGCTATTTCAGAAAATGAACACACATTGTTACGATCAAATGTTGATGAGTACTTTGATGAGTTTGATCAGTTGAATAGTCTTTACGATGTAAACACAGTCATTAATGCGCTTAGACAACAATATGGATCTCCGCGCACATTAAAACAGTAAATCATTATGAGTAGAATTTTTGTTGTTGGTTACTTTGCGAATCAAGAAGCTAAAACCACATTTGCTAATATGCTTCCTCAGGAAGAGCTATATTTTCTTGAATCTTCAGTGAGGTTCTATAGAGCTACTGGAGATATGAGTTATCTCCCTCAACAATTGTCAAATTCTTCTGCGATCTCTATTGCTAAACAATTGTTTAAGAAGCCAGTAGTAATGGATGAAGAAGCGAAGCGCATGTATAAGCGTGATCTTGTAGCGCATTTTGCAAAACTTAAAGATCCTATCCCTTCAATAAAAACTGAGCGTAAAAAAGTACCACTATTGTTAGTGAGATTTTTATACCTTCCTTATCTTTTTAAGCGTGAATTCAAGAGTGCGAAGTCTAAATATAAACTTGGCAGCTCATTTAACCAGTTTGTGAATCTATTTAAGGCCTTCCCAGCTGTTCTTAAAAGGTTTGATTTTCAGAACTTCAAGGATTTTGATTCCTCTATTGAGGTCAGGAAATTGTTGCTTAGATGGGGCTTTATTACTGGATATCAGAATGTGAAGGTTATGTTTGAAAGTCTAAATGTTCAAAAGGACGATATGTTCCTAATTTGGGGGGAAAATAGAAGTGGTTATATGTTGCTTGAGGATTTGATAGAAGAAGCGGGCGCCCAAAAACGTATTTTAGAATATGGTGAACTACCCGGTACAGTAATGGTAAATAAAAAAGGTATCTTTGGTGCGTCTGATATTTTTAATAATTGGCAAGAGTTTAGTCAAACAAACGTAACAAAAGTAGACATGCAGAATACTCAGAAAACATTAGCAACCATCGAACGAAGAGACTCAATATCTCGTGGAAGAACTAACTCGATGTTTGATTTGTATTCAGTTATTTTTAAACTCAAGGATGATAAAGACAGAAAAAAAATTATTTATGTCAATGGGGTAGAGTTATTATCTTCAGGGCATATATGGAATAGTAATTTTAAAGACAGCAATTACATTAATCCAAATGAGTTTCTATTAAATAAAACTCTAGAACGTTTCCCAGCGGATAAGTTCATAGTTGTTTATAAAGAACATCCATTGAGTTTAAGGTCTTCTCGAAACTTATTAGTAGATAAGAATAAATTCCCAGATGTACTGTTTATTAATATGAATATGAAGAACATCTTTGAGTTCTCTGAATGTGTAGTTTCATACCCTTCTAAAGTTGTAATGAGTTCTTTAATGTGGGGCATTCCAACAGTTGTAATGGGTGATTTCACAATCCCTAGCTCTGAATTACCTCACCTCTATGATTTTGATGAGTTTGAACCAAAGGAAAATGTGTTTAAAACTAACAAAACTATAAATGAAAAGAGAAAAAAATCAGTAACTGAAGTTGTAGCAAAAATGCTTAATTTCAATTTAGTAAAATATGATACTGAAATTTTCGAAGAAATTGATGTTGATATTGAAAAAGATAAACTATTAAAGTTAATTAAGCCTGAGCAATTATATTAGCGTTAATCTGAGTATTATGATTTAATAAAGGCAATTGAATCTTTTTAAATTAATGGAGCAAAATAATGCTAAATAAATTATCGACGCTAGTAGCTGGTACACTTTTAGTGTCTTCTATAGGGATATCTAACAGTTATGCTGGTGAAACTCTTGCTGCACAAGAGATTGCTAGAATTATTAACTATGGAAACAAGGTAACGTTAGGTGTTGAAACTGTTGACAACCTTGATAACTGCACACGTGCAGGCGACATCAAGTTTGTGGCTTTTGATTCTACAACAGCTGCTGGTAAACAGTTCTTAGCTATGGCATTAACTGCAAAAGCTAGTGAAGCTGAAGTTGTAATTGCTACAAATGGTTGTATTCCTTTTGGTAGTACAACAATTCCAAAAGTTTTCCGTATTGAATACAGATAAACTTTTAAAGGCTTAGATAATTAAGCCTTTTCTGATGTTTTAAAATAAAGCTGATGCATTGAATAATGCATCAGCTTTTTTATTGGAATATAAATAATTAAATTTACAGATTAAGTTCTATTTTCAGGTTACTGTGTAATGTAATTATTATCATAAAACCATGAGCTGTTAAGCTAAGTGTTTTATTAATTTGATAAAGGAGTTTTTATAGGTTTGGTTTTTTAATTTTATACCTGTGGTTTTTGAGTAGTTGTTTGGCGTGCAAAACCAAAAAGTAGATTGATATTGGAATTGGCAAGTAGCGATTGTATTAAGTCTGCATATTTTAAATTATCCACTACTGATGGAAAGTTAGCTCAAATTTCAAGGTTCAAAACGATAGGTCGATGGCGCCCTGATCGTCTGCCTCCTATTCAATATAGGGATGACAAAAGGATTGAGGGTAATAACTGCAAAAGAAAAGAAAGTAATAGTTTTTATTCAGGCAGCGAACTGAGATATCCATTCCATTTACGCAATAATGATTGCCTTAGAAGTATTAGCCCTAGAGGTACTCATATAATGATACCTGAATATTATAATAACGATGATGTTGGCTTTTGGGGGATAGATCTTCGTAATAATGTAATAATTAATGATGAAGAAATATGTTTTCCCATCAAGAGTAAAGATAAAAGTATTTTGACGTGTATTTAACATGATCGGCTGAAACTCTTGTGACTAAAGGTTTTCAGGATTGCTGGCTAATTTGAAGTAGGGTTGAGGTGGGAATGAGACGCTGGTTTTAGTGGCACTTGCTTAGAAGTTAGGAGTAACAATAATTGCTCTTTACGTCAATTGTTTACGAGCCTACTAATTTAATGCTAACTTATGGCTACCCTATAGATGTCCAATTGCTTTATATA
>CAYPMT010000068.1:0-13747 GCA_964411875.1 uncultured Kangiellaceae bacterium | reverse complement strand
CATATTTACCTTTCTCTGTTTTAATCAAACGCCCTATAGCAACCTTTGAGTCATGGGTAAAATATAAACGGCCATTTTGTGACAATAAGTTTGATAACAGCTTTTCTTTCTCATCAATTAACAATTCAGGGTAGCGATCATATCCCATGGTAATTGGCAAATGTGTCCAAGCGGCCCCAGGAATTAAGTCGGCACAAAAAACAATTGGGCCATCAGGCATAGCAATTTCAGTTAATAACATTCCAGGGGTATGTCCATGACTCATATGAAACTTATAGTCGTTCCCTAATAGTGGATGGTTATCACTGCCAGATTTAACAATATGTAAGTTTTTTCGGTTCTTTAATGGCTCGATGAGTTCTGAAATAAACGAAGCTCTATCACGATAATGAGGGTTAAGTGCTCTTTCCCAAGCCTGCTCGCTGACTAAAATTTTCGCATTTGGGAAAAGCAGCTCGGCGGTTTTCCCCTCTTGCCACTCACTAAACAAACCACCAATATGATCAAAATGAAGGTGGGATAATACAATTAGATCAATATCTTTGTGACTGAGGCCTTGCTCAGCTAAAGAATCAAGCAAGACATGATTAGACTCCACCACTCCATAGCGCTGCTTTATTTTTGGCTCAAAAAAAGCACCGATACCTGCTTCAAATAAAATATTTTTATTGGGCTCTTTAACTAACAAGGCCCGACAAGCTAAATCGATACGATTATGTTCATCAACTTCAACCCACTTTTGCCACAAGGCTTTGGGCGCATTACCAAACATAGCGCCACCATCTAACTTTTGTGAGTTACCTAAAAGAGAATATAACGCTTTCATGGCTTACTCTTTAGCCGTCTCGTTTAATTCATCAGAGAGCTTGGTTATTTTAAAATGCGTAATGCCATAAATAATCGAAACAATTGGATTGATTAAATTGAAAAAACAAAAAGGCAAATAAGCAAACGTTGCAACACCTAAAGTCCCCGCCATAAAAGCACCACAAGTATTCCAAGGAATTAACGGTGACGTAATAGTCGCAGAATCCTCAAGAGTTCTCGATAGATTTTTAGCTTCTAGTTGTCGCTTTTTAAACTCAGCGCGATACATGCGTCCGGGTAAAACAATCGCAATATATTGATCCGCAGCAATAATATTAATACCGATACAAGTGGTAATAACTGTCACTACAAGGCTGCCTGTTCCTTTAACTAAAACTAACGCTGAAGTCACTAATCGTTGCAATAAACCAACAGTTTCCAATGCCGCACCAAAAGCCATGGCGCAAAGAATCAACCAAATGGTATTAAGCATACTTTTCATACCACCACGAGACAACAACTCATCAACCACACCATTTCCGGTGGTCGCCACATGTCCTTTAAACATGGCTTGCCATACTGCATCTACCGCATTAATCCAATAAGCTCGGCGCTCTAGATTAATAGCTAATGAACTCACAACTTGTTCATCGGCTATTTCTATGGCAACTTTTTGAGCGCTATCACCAGCATTTAGTATCACTTGACTAGTCACTGACTGACTACCTTGTTGAGTTAACTCAAAGGTCGCTTTATATTCTTCATTTTGTTTTTCAACTGACTTAACTGAGCAGCTTTCAATTAATGACGCAGACTCACCTGAAACTGAACAGGTATAAATTGAGCTTGAAACCATCTTTTCTACAGCAGAAGCTTGAAATAAAACGGCAAAAATACCACCAACTAATGCCCCAATTAATAAAGTTGGGAAAGCAGGCATTTTTTTATAGGCAAGAAAAAAAACTAAAAACAAAGGCAGCAAAGAAAAAACCGATATGGAAAAATTTTCGCTCATGGCACTAAGTGTTTTTTCTAAACTATTATCAATAACACTCGGCGCATCACTCGTAAAACCTATAACAGCAAACAGCACAACAGCAACTAAAATGCTCGGACCAGTTGTCCATGCCATATGTCGAATATGTGAGAATAATTCACTGCCAGCTATCGCCGGCGCCAAATTAGTCGTATCAGACAATGGCGACATTTTATCGCCAAAATAAGCGCCAGAAATAATTGCACCAGCAGTAATAGGCAAAGATAAATTTAGTCCTACAGCAATACCAATAAGTGCAACACCAATGGTACCAGCAGTTGTCCAAGAGCTACCTATACTGACAGAGACTAAAGCACAAATTAAACAAGTGGCCGCATAAAAAAAGCTGGGTTCTAAAACCTGCATGCCATAATAAATCATGCTTGGTACAGTACCAGCTAGAATCCATGTTCCGATCAAAGAACCAACCATAAGCAAAATTAATACAGCCCCTAATGCCATGGAAATACCTTTCACAATTCCTTGTTCCAACTCTTTCCAGCCAAACCCATTTTTATAACCAATTAGCATGGTAATTGATGCCGCCAACAACAATGCAATTTGATTAGCGCCATAAGAAGAGTTGTCACCATACAAATAGACTGAGGCAGCCAACATAAGAATTAAACAAACAACAGGGGTTAAAGCATCTAATAGGCTTGCGGCTTTCTTTTCTTTCATTTTGTTTCCTAGTTTTTTTTTATAAACAACTATTTATAAACAATCAAATTAATTTAATGCCGAAGAAATTATCAAGTACTGTCACAATAAATATGGCTCCCAAAATTAGCGGGCAAATATAACTCACGGCAAAGTTAACATAAGCCTGTAGCCAGCTACCTTTTATGCCATCAGCACCTTGGGCAAGCTCTTGATTAAAGTTTTCCTTACGCCAAACGTAGGCAGTAAACAACGTAATTAAAAAACCTCCCAAGGGAAGAAAAGTATCACTTGAAAGTAAGGCCACAAAATCTAAAAAGCTTTGTTCACCAGCACCGGGTAAAGTAACAAATTTAGATAACCAATCAACCGCGCCCTGCGATAACATGGAAGGAATGCCCACAATAAAAATAATAATTGCAATAATCCAAGTTGCTTTGCTTCTTTTAACTTTGTGCTCATCAATCACATAAGCAGTTGGCACCTCTAATAATGAAATAGTTGAAGTAAAAGCAGCAAAAGATAACAATAAAAAGAAAAATGAACCAACAATAACACCTAAAACATCACCAAGTGATTGAAAAATGCCCGGCAAAGTAATGAAAATTAAACCTGGCCCACCACTAGTTTCTATGCCTTGAGAAAACACAAAAGGAAAAATCATTAATCCAGCAAGTACAGCAACTGAAACATCCATCAAGGTAATAGCAGCCGCAGAGCTAACAATATTTTCTTTTTTACTTAAGTAGCTCCCATAGGTAATCAAAGCACCCATGCCCAATGACAATGAAAAAAAGGCCTGGCCTAAAGCATTATAAACAACCGAACCGGTAATTTTGTCAAACTCAGGAATAAGATAAAACTTCACGCCATCCATTGCATTAGGTAACGTTAATGCATAAATAATTAAAGCGAGAATCATAATAAATAACGCTGGCATTAATAATTTTGCAGCTCGCTCAATACCCGCCGAAACACCTCTGGAAACCACATAAGCGGTTGTCCCCATAAATAAAATCCCATATGAGCCAACTGTAACCCAATCTTTAATATAATCACCAAAATGCTGACCAATAGTGAAATTACCCCACAACATTTCAATAAAGTAACCAAATGCCCAAGCCGCGACCACATTATAAAAAGATAAAATCAGTACGCCACTAGCAAGGCCAAGGTACCCAATAATAGACCAGGATTTATATCCTAAACCTTTAAAGGCCCCTACGGGATTTTTTTGAGTTTTACGACCAATAGCTATTTCTGCAACCATTACAGGAAAACATAAGACAAAGCAAAAAATCAGATACATAAAAACAAAAGCAGCGCCGCCACCTTGACCAACTTCAAATGGAAACTTCCAAATATTACCTAAACCAACCGCAGAACCTGCCGCCGCAAGAATAAACCCCAGTCGAGAACTAAAACCACCGCGTTGAATTGCCATTTTTTACCCTTTATTTTACTTTTTGTTAATGATGACTCGCGCCCCAAGTCATTGACTACATAAGCTCTTAGCTGCTCATAAAAACATAAAACATATTGTTGAGACAAGCTTTTATGGAAAAAACACTATGTTTCAAAGGGTTAATGAATTGCGTTACTAAAAAATATCCGTCAAAAGCACGCCAACGCCAAGTCGCTGAATAGAATAATCATAATCAATCAAACTTTCACCATAACCTCGAAAGTACTGAGCATAACCTTTAAATCTTGAGCCCATAGGAAAAACCCAGTCGAGCTGTAAAGCTCCCTTATTACTTGATCGCAAGTTATTTCGAAACATCAAACCATACGTATGTTCACCATCCTTGTAGGCAACCGAATATTCAAAATGCCCCAAAAACTTCTCAATATCAGGATTATCATCACCATCTGCATCATCTGGACTTTGTTTACGACTTTCTGGCAATCGATACCAAGGTTTGAAAATCATCAGCCAATTACCTTTTTCCCATATGCTAGTCAAATAAAGCCGGTTCCAACTCCTTGATGCAGGTAATTCTCGACCATTAGACTGATGCTCAATGCCAAAAGTATTCAGTCGGTTTATCCAACCAGCCAACTTATAGTCACTTAAAACTCCATAAAATATTTCAGGCTTATAGTTCGTCTCTCTAAATGGTGAGGATATTTCGGTATTGTAGGCCTGCCAGTGTGACTGTAAGGTAAATGCAAAGAACAACAGATCCTTTTTAAAAAATGAGTCAAATAAAGGTACTTTAAAACTCACTTGGAATTTCGCTTCAACATGATTCAATCCCTCCCGTTGAAGATCGCCACCAACTGGACCATTGTTAGGATCATTGGCATAGCTAAATGGAAAAAGGTAGTTTCTCTCATGTGGCGTCACTACATTGGGATTATCTCGATTCTCCCACTCATTGATTAAGCGTTTTTGTAATGGTGATAACGACTTAGGCACTTGACCTTGTTTACTCGCAAGCTTCTCCTGACACCAATCTAATATTTCACCGATATCTCTCGAGTGTTCTGAGCTTTGTATTTGTTCAAGATAACAAGACTCCAACTCTTGTTGAGAGACCTTTTTCTCACTATTTAATTGCGTTGATTTATCCAAATCAACTGCTACGGCATGATAGCTTAACCATGTCAATAAGAACAAAGATGACTTTATCCACATTTTTTTAGTTTTCTTCATAATTTCTTCAATAAATATTGTATTTAGTACGTTCATCTTCTATATTTATCACCTAACCTAACTATATCGATCATAAAAACAATAATATTCTTTAGTTAAAACTATCGATAAAATTGATTGCTAGGAGTCTAACTACATGTCAGTTCAACAAATTCCCGCTTTGTTAAAATCAATGCGGCCTCAATTTGAAGATAAGAACGCTATTAAGATTACTTCATCACAGTTTGGCATGATGAAAGAAATCATCCGTGAGCATTGCCTTATTCAGGATGCTTCTCGCTTGTACGGCATTCTTGGCCGAATGACCCGACGTATGAAGAAGCCTAACAACCCTCATCTATGGCAAACGGAATTCGAGTATTTTGCCAATAGTATGCTACAAAGTCTAAAAGAAAATAACTATTGTCGACTAGAAGACTCTATTGAAGATATCAATGAGATATTTGCCCGCCGTAATAGTAGCTCACAACCAGGAAAAAACCGGCTAGACGATAAAACCCGCTTTTTTGGTTTATTACAGTAAAATCAACTCAAATCATCAATAAAAGAGCGTTATAATAAACGCTCTTTTAATTTCAAGATAAGCAAATCAATATGACTGGTTTTAACAGTACCTGCGCTGTGATTAGTGGCGGAGCCTCTGGGCTAGGCCTAGCTGTTGCTAAACGCATTATTCAACAAGGTGGCAGAGCAGCCATTTTAGATATCAATGAGCAACAGGGAGTCGCCATAGCCAATGAAAATCCTCAACAACTGCTTTTTATAAAAACCGACATAAGTCAAGAAAGCCAAGTTGAAGCAGCACTTGAGCAGGCAGTCACTCAATTTGGCCACATTAATTTGGCGGTTAGTTGCGCCGGTATTTTAGGCTCAGGAAAAATCATTAGTAAAAAAGGCCCTATGCCCCTCGAGCACTTTCAAAAAGTTGTCGATATCAACTTAATTGGCGCATTCTTATTAACAAGAGCTGCGGCATGCTATATGCAAAAAAACGAGTTGGACGCCAATAATGAGCGTGGGTTAATCGTTCACACAGCTTCTATTGCTGCTTATGAAGGACAACTAGGACAAACAGCCTACTCGGCAACTAAAGCAGCCATTGTTGGTATGACTCTACCTTTAGCTCGAGAGTTTGCTCAATCAGCCATCCGTTGTATGGCAATCGCTCCAGGCATGTTTGAAACACCTATGATAGCTAATTTAACCGATGAAATTAAACAACAGCTTGAGTCGAGTGTTCCTTTCCCCTCACGTTTTGGTCGTGGTGAAGAGTTTGCAAAAATGGTTGAACACATTAAAGAAAACCCCATGCTTAATGGCTCTGTAATACGCTTAGATGGGGCTGCAAGGTTAGCTTAGCTAGGAGAAACTTGGTTAGAGTGGAAGAATTGCAATAAAACGACTTCCACCTAATCGACTATCGTCAATAATCAACTCACCACGATAGCTTTGAATAATATCAGTCACAATTGATAAGCCTAGCCCTTGCCCTTCGGCCTTCTGGTCTAGTCGTTTACCTCGATCAAGCGTCAACTGACGTTTTTCTATTGGAATACCAGGACCATCGTCAGAAACTTTCAAATAGAGTTTATTGGTTTGCTCATAAGCCTTTATAACCACCTGACTTTTAGCCCACTTACAAGCATTATCAGCAAGATTACCAATCAATTCCATTAAGTCACCTAGCTCACCAGGAAAGTAACTACTCTGTGTCAGATGATGTTCAATCTTAAGCTGTTTATCGGCATGAACTTTTTTTAATGCATCAACAATTTTGGGAACCTCAGTAGCAATATGAGTTTTTCGGTTAAGTAATCGACCAGCTGTCACCACTGAACGATTAAGTTGATAACGCACAATATCGTCAATTCGCTGAATTTGCTCTGCTAACTGATGTTGAGTGTTTTCACCCGGCTGCCTCTGTAGTTCACCTTTAATAATGGCTAAAGGTGTTTTTAAACTATGAGCTAAGTTGCCCAGTGCATCTTGATAACGCTTTCGTTGCAACTTTTCACTTTCTAAAAGCTGGTTAATACTTGAAGTAAGTGGTTGTAGTTCATCAGGGAAGTTACCACTAACTCGATTGGCTTTGCCATTACTAACTAATTCAATTTGCTGACGAGCATGTTTAAGTGGTTCAAGTGATATGTTCAGTGCAAAAATCAAAATCACAATTAATGCAACAGCCGAAACCGACAACCAAATAGCAATTTCTCGTTGATAACTTCTAACGGCAGTATCTAACAGAGAACGTCTTTCACCAACCAAAAACAAATACTGACTCTCTTGACCATTATCATATTCCCAAATAATTTTTTTCCCTACCCAAAAAAATAAACGCTCGTCCAAACTAGACTCAAGTAAACTAGAAAAAGTATAGGGCAAATTAATATCAGGTAATTGAATATATGTATTGCTAGAGCGAGAACGCCAAATTAATTGCCCACTAGCCGTGAATAAATACGCGACCACGCCCGAGTTAAGTTGATCTAAATTATTATTTCTAATGGTTTCGGAGATAAACAGTTCACCAGCCGAATCATCCGTAACTGCCAGTAAGGCATCTGTCTGTGCAACAAGACTTGTTTGAATACGCGACTTGCTAGCCGTGTAATAGGCGCTTTTAATGACCCAATAAATCGTGCTAAACGCAATAATCAACACAATAGAGGCAATTAAAGCAACCCGTCGCTTTAATGACCAAGCAGGCATAATTAAAAAAGAAGAAGGCCTAGCCAAAAGCTTATACTGCGTCGATATAATCTGGATTTAAACGATAACCCTGACCACGAAGCGTTTGAATAATTTTAAGACTTTGATCGGGATCAACTTTTTTTCTTAAACGTCCAATAAAAACTTCTAGCACATTACTGTCTCGATCAAAATCTTGTTCGTAAATATGCTCAGTTAATTCTGTTTTGGAAACAACTTTTTTAGGGTTTAAAAACAAATATTCTAATACTTTATACTCATAGGCAGTTAAATCAATTAATTGATCACCTTTGCTCACAGACTGCGCCATACTGTCCAACTCTATATCAGCAAATTTTATTTTAGGTGATGCAAATCCAGCACTACGTCTTAGTAAAGCATTACACCTTGCCAATAACTCTTCAAACTGAAAAGGCTTGGCCATGTAGTCATCAGCACCTGTCGAAAGGCCTTCAACTTTATCCTGCCATGAATCTCTTGCTGTCAATACAATAACCGGCACTTGATGGTCTTGCTTACGTAGTTCAGCAATTAACTCTAGACCACTCATTCCTGGCAGTCCAATATCAACAATGGCTAAATCAATAGGGTATTCTGAGGCTAAGAACAAACCATCCTCACCATTTTCTGCTAGTTCTATAGCAAAACCTGCTTGTTTAAATGATTCACTTAAACTCTCTCTTAGTAGTTCTTCGTCTTCAACAATGAGTAATTTCATAGCATTAATAATGTTCTTTAGTTATTAATAATTTTATAAGAGTGGAATCAGTTTATTTTATCGGCATGCATCTAAGGTTATATTCTTAACTCGCTTTTCATCGATTAAAACTCTAACTCGATACGTCGAATCTTTATCATTTGAATTGAGTTTAATATCAATCACTTTACCGCCTGTTTCAAGCTGAGCTGTTCGGCTTGCTTCCTGTTTAGGAATTAGCTGACATTCATCGCTTAACGCTTGACTTTTGTCCTGTTGATTTTGCTTATCAACATGCTGCCTATCAAATTGACGATAATTATTGACCGAAACAGCTTCTGCTTGAACACTTAATATGTTCAAAATCACAAGACTAAAAGAAATAATCATAGAAACAGTTTTATTCATCATTCCCCCATGATTCTACGTAATCAACTATAACATGCCCTATTTATTTATTAAATATAACCAGGTTTATCAACAAACTAGTGTTCGTAGATTATGGCGACCACTATTTATAACAATAAAGTAATAATTATGGCCTTAAACAACTGAATCATGACTGAACCAATCCTCGTTGTAGGTCGAATACCTTTCAAGGCTTAAGTAAACTGTAAGTAATAGGCTCTAGGAAATTAGGAAAACAAAAACAACAAAAGAGATTAGTTGAACTTTGCTAACAACCTTACACCTTGAAGAAGAGTATCCATTAAGCAACTAATTGTTTGCTCATCATATCTAAACCCTCAATATTTTCTCGAATTGACTCTAGTGCTGCTTCAGCTGCTGCTTCATCAATTGAGAGTAGCTCAAAAATTGTTTGAGGTATATTTTTAATCAGTGGCTCTTGCGTATACATCTGCTTAAGCATGGTATTGGCAACCAATATAATATTAGGGTAAACCGCATGCTCATTCCAAAAGCCTTCATCATTATGATATTGAACTGCTGCAATAAGCTCCTCAGGCATATTCCAATTTTCCATTAACCAGGCACCAATATCTTGGTAAGTGACACCAAGAAGGTGTCTCTCAATATCACCAACACTCAAATGACTATTAGCCGCAACACTCGTATTAATTAACTTAAACTGAGGAGGAAAAATATGTCCTAACAATAAATGCCCAAAGTTATGTAATAGGCCACTTAAATAAACTAATCCTCTTTCTGGTCGTTGTTTTATCGGGATGATGCGACATAATTTTTCTGACAAGTTAGCGCAATAAACAGCATGTTTCCAAAAAGCACGCAAACCTAAAGGACCATCCATTGGAACCTTTAATGATTTACCAATTGAAATACCTAGAGCAAGATTCATAACTAACTCAAACCCAAGTACTCGAGCAATTGCTGTTTGTAATGAATCAACTTCACCTTGATAACCATAATAAGGCGAGCTAGCCCAGCTCATTACTTGGGCTGCCAACGAAGGATCTCGACTTACAATTTCTGCTAACTTAGCCGCATCAGCTGCTGGATCAACTCGCAATTTCATAATGTCCTGAGCAATACCTGGCATAGTCGGCAAATCATAAGTTTCATCAATTCGTTGCTTCATTCTTATTGCAGTAAACTCATCTGATAAGTCATCTGTGCTTTTTTCATCATTCGAACCCGGGCACCATTTTTCATGCGGAATAGCAAAACTAAAACTGTCACATTCCTGATACAATAAATTCAGATTAATCTTATCAATTTTAATTAATATCGAAGGATCGCCACTTTGAATAATCGCTTGTGGCATATCGAGTAACTCAGTATCAATAATGATTTTAAAACTAGATAGCTCAGGAACTGGGGGAAAACTATTTTGAGCACACATTTTAAAATAATCACAAGTTTCTTCATCGCTGAGTATTTCATAGTCTTGCTCTGTTTGATCAGACACAACAACCATATCTAACATAGCGGTATAAGGCAAAATAGCCAAAGTAACTCGACCATTTGATTTAAGTGCTACAAGTCTAATTAAGCTTTCATAGTCATTATGACTTTTTTTCTTTTGTAAATATCTAGCAACACCTTGAATGCTCAAGGATTCATTCAACTTAATAAGCTCATACTCAACGCCAAAACTTTCTAGCTGATTAATAACAGACTTAGGAACTGACAAATTAACGACTCCAAATTTCTTCCTATTAATTTTAATATAGTCAAAAATTAGCAAATCATCAGGATAAAATGAGGATTTAGTTCCAAATATTGCAGTTATAGCCACTGGCTGAGCAAAAGTGCGAAATTAGTCTCAGTCAGAATTGCGAGGTACACTACTTAAAACCGTTAAGGATGGTTCTTGTTTTTCTTCATCGAGGGATAAGTCAACTTTTTCTATCTTAGTAAAGCGAGTCGATATTTTACGGGCTGAAATGTTCACATCATTAACATCATTGCTCACCTGGCCAATGTGTTTTGAGAGCGTCTCCATGCGTGATTGAAAACGCACAAAATCTTTACCTAAAGCACCTAAATGCTCTTGAATAACATGGACTTGCTTACGGGTTTGCTCATCTTTTATAACTGTCGATGCAGTCGTCAAAATAGCCATTAAGGTCGTTGGTGAAACCATCCAGACTTTATGCTGATAAGCATACTCAATAAGCTCAGGGTGATGCCCATGGATTTCAGCAAAAATACTTTCTGCAGGAATAAACATAACAGCACCATCACTGGTTTCAGGTGGCAAAATATACTTATCTGAAATGGCTTTAATATGCTTTTTAATATCTTGTACAAATTGCTTACCAGCACGCTCCCTGTCCGATTGTGCTAACTGAATATCATTCATTTTTTTATAACTTTCTAAAGGAAATTTAGCGTCTATGGCTATTTTCCCTGTTGGCTCAGGCATCAGCAACAAACAGTCAGCAATCTTTTGATTAGAAAGTGTTTTCTGCATTGAGTAATGACTTTTTGGCATAATATTACTCACCAAAGATTCTAGTTGAACCTCACCAAAAGCACCTCTTGAGCGTTTATCATTAAGAATCTCCTGCAAGCTCACAACATTACTCGATAACTCAGTAATTTTCTTTTGGGCATCATCAATCAAAGCTAAACGTTTCAAAACATCATTAAATGTCTTGGTGGTTTTTTCAAAACCTTCGTTTAAGCGCTTTTCCACCTGACCACTAATATCTTTGAGACGGTTATCCGTAGTCTCTGTTAAACCGCTAATAGTTTTATTCAAAAACTCATTTTGACTAGCGACATTGCGATCAAAGTCCTGACGAAAATCATGCATCGACTTGCGAATATTATCAACGATAATTGTTTGGGTTTGCTGTTGATGCTGCTGCATAGCTTGATTATTCTTTTCACCAAAAATGTTTAAGTTCACCGACTGCTGCTGCTGACCATCAGCTAAGGAATTTCCAATACTTCGTTGCAATTGTTCAAAGCGCTCAACCATATGAACCTTAAATTCTTGTATATTACCTACAAGCGATGAGCTTGACTGTGAAAATTGCTGCTCTAACTCCACTCTTAACTGACTGAACGAAGTTAGCTGCTTTTCTCTTTCTTGAATAATTTGCTGAAATAATAACTCTTGATGACGCCTAAATTGCTCATTTAAACCTTGCTGTTCTTCATATAATTTTTTTTGCGTTTCATCGAGATTTTTTTGGCTTGCTTTTAAAGCTGAATGGTAATGCTTTGTTTTTAAAGTACTATTGACTAAAACCCAAAGTAATATAAACAATAAAAGCAAACATAAACTTAGTAATACGAAGAGTAATAAAGGAGACTGTATTAAGTTTATTGGCATGGATAATTGCTTAATTGATAAAAAATAAGGTTGGAAATAACACTCAGAGACACTTATGTCTCTAAATCCAAATCAACAAGATACCATATCTATAATTTAAGTAAATTGGGAGCTAACTTCGAGCGAATCATTCTTGTGGAGAAAAATACTCGAACCCAATAGTTATGGTTGTCTTAGTTTTCGAAACCGTTTAGCCTTTAAACTACTTAGCCTTTAGACTACTCAGTTGCTCTAAACTCTATTGACTTGCTTTAGATAAAAGCACCACAGGTGTTAATTCCAACCTAACAAAGCATAACAAGAAATAACTACTCATTCAAGTAGTATTTGTGTCTATTTTTAGATATCCATGGCTCGACCTGTAATGATCAGCCTAACCTTCCCTTTACTTTTACCACTCCGCCGATCAAAACCAGAACGCATATCAGGAACCGTGATACAACGTCCTCCCATACTACGACGATCTTGACCAGAACGACGTTCCGAATCTTGCCTAACACCTTGCCTAGAAGACCAAGTGACTTCTTGTCCATCAGTTAGTTCATGATTTGAGTCTTCTTTTGCCATTATAGATTTCATAGTTAAAGTTAATTATTCAAGGTAGTTGTTGGACAGACGAAACACTAATTGGTTTACCTCAAGTATACGAACAATTCGTTGAATTTTCCTTAAAATATTGAGGTTCAAGATTGTTTTTTTTACTTGAAAATCCTAGGAAGTGTTAATTCCTTTTAAAATCAAAACTTAGCGAGCTTTACCACCAAAACAACAACACTTAAGTTAGATTATAAAATTCAACTGCTTGAGTCAATGTTTTAACTAAATTCAAAATAAAAATGAAAAAATCTCTATTAATTTCAATGTATTAAATAAAAAATAATTATTGGCCATTAATATAATTAGGGCTAAACAGAAAAAAGCCTCTAATCATTACTCCAGTCAAACAGCTTCTTGTACAAGGCCTAACTGGTCAAAAACTATCCGCTCATTAGAAAAGGCAAAAATAAACAGAATATTGAGTTACTTAGCGAGTTTATGACTATACTTTATTTAAATTTTCTCAAATAAGAATTAAGCATAAAAACGATTTATTAAGTGGATGTAGATTTTGAGCTATAAAAAATCTGTTGTAAGAGAGTTGGTTATTACTCTGTCTATTGCCTTAACATTATTACTGAGCATAACTGCTTGGTGGGTTTTAAGCTATGTATCCAATCTAACTGAGCAAAAAGTCTACACTGGCGTAGATAACATCGTCACTACAAATGCTAAACAAATCGAAAGTTTTTTCTCTCGCATGGCGAGTACGGTATCAGCATCTTTTCTTAATCCTAGCTTCATGGATTGGATAACAGACTATGATGAACGATCTTCTGATATATCCAATGATGAACAATTAAAAACGATTAT
>CAYPMT010000067.1:12290-13788 GCA_964411875.1 uncultured Kangiellaceae bacterium | reverse complement strand
ATTCATCAAAAAAAGCGGCTTTTTCTTATCAATAAGGGTAAAATGCGCAGTTTCCTGTTAAGACATTAGAGTGCTTTTAAATATGTCAAAGAATGTAGTCGTGCTAGGTACCCAATGGGGTGACGAAGGTAAAGGCAAAATTGTAGACCTTCTAACTGAGCGCGTAAGTGCTGTTGTTCGTTATCAAGGTGGGCACAATGCTGGCCATACTTTGGTGATTGATGGTGAAAAAACCATACTTCACCTTATTCCTTCTGGGATTCTCAGAGAAAATGTTAAATGCTTAATTGGTAACGGCGTGGTCATTTCTCCAGAAGCATTACGCAAAGAAATGCAAATGCTTGAATCTAAAGGAGTTCCGGTTAAAGAGCGTTTACGTATTAGTGCGGCTTGTACATTAATTCTACCTTATCACATACAATTAGACCAAGCTCGCGAGGCAGCAAAATCTGGCAATAAAAAAATTGGTACAACTGGGCGTGGAATAGGGCCTGCTTATGAAGACAAGGTTGCTCGAAGAGGATTACGGGTTGATGACCTATTTTACCCTGAGCGCTTAAAAGAAAAGCTTACAGAAGTGCTTGAATATCATAATTTTGTTTTAACTAACTATTTTAAACAATCACCGGTTGAACTTAGTGAGGTTTATGAAGAGTGTTTGGCTTATGCCAAAATGTTCCAAGACTTAGTTACTGATGTTCCTGAAATGCTCCATCAGGCTCGTTCTAGCAATCAATCGATATTATTTGAAGGTGCTCAAGGTACATTACTTGATATTGACCACGGCACTTTCCCTTATGTTACATCTTCAAATACGACGGTAGGTGCAACAGCTACTGGTTCAGGCTTTGGTCCGCTGTATTTAGATTATGTTTTAGGTATTACCAAAGCTTACACGACTCGAGTCGGTGGTGGGCCTTTCCCAACTGAGTTATTCGATGAAGTGGGTCAGAAAATAGCAGAAAAAGGTCATGAGTTTGGTACAACCACTGGACGTCCTCGTCGTTGTGGTTGGCTAGATATTGTTGCACTTAAGCGAGCAATCCAAATCAATAGTGTCAGTGGTATTTGTTTAACCAAGCTCGATGTTTTAGATGGGTTAGAAACGGTTAAAATATGCGTTGGTTATGAGTGTCCGCAAGAAGGTGAATTGTTAACAACACCGGTTGGCGCAGAAGGTTTTGAGCGAGTTAAGCCAAAGTACATTGAGTTGGCTGGTTGGCAAGAAAATACTTTTGGCGTTAAAGCTTGGGATGAACTCCCCCTCAATGCCCGTGCTTATATTGAAAAAGTTGAAGAGCTGACTGGAATTCCTATCGACCTAGTTTCAACGGGACCGGATAGAAACGAAACAATTATTCGACGAGACTTATTTGCTAGCTAAGCTAAGCATAAAAAAATAATCTAGCATAATACTTTGAGCTACGGCACTTATTAAGTTATCTTAAGTTTTCAAAACACTTAAAGAAAACTTCCAAGTCAAAACGACTTGGAAGTT
>CAYPMT010000067.1:0-12190 GCA_964411875.1 uncultured Kangiellaceae bacterium | reverse complement strand
AGCAATTGATGAATTAAGCAGTTGCAGTTTTTCATTAATGTCAGTTAAATTTTTCTGCAATACCTCATTGTTTAATGAGCTTGAGTGAGTAGGTTGGTTTGTTCTGGATTGATTAGTAAAAAGCAAACCAAAACCAATAACCTGAATGATTATAAAAATAATGAAATAATGTTTTGTTAACATATCTTGCTCCGAGTAGTTAATAACATAAGTGGAGCAGTATAGTGATGAAAAAAATTAACAGTAGGTGTTAAGTCTTAAGCTAGTATGAGAAAAACAGGAATTAATTTGAAGGTGATAGACTACATGATATCGAGATTGTGTATAAATATCTCTAGAAGGTTAAGCCACTTTTTGAGTTGTCGTTATATCAAGCTTTTCTTTTATTTTGTTTACGTAATTTAAATCAGCATCATCTTCTTTAGTTTTGTGAATAACCGATAAAAACTCCTCTAGTGAGATTTCTTCAACTGAGTAGTCTGAGGGTTGGTCAAAAATATTATTCAAATCACCTGGCATTAGTAAACTCCTTAACTCTTATACTTTTATTAAGTACGAATATAGACGACTTGAATAAAAAAATTGTCACTGGGTTCTCACTTCTGAAAATATTAACCTTTTTTATTGAGGTTAAGGTCTTAACAACAGGTATTTCATTGGGTTATTTAAATAAATGACGTGAAAGTCACTATTAAGAGTAGTTGCAGTCAATAATAGACCGTTCTAAGGTTATTAATAACAAGTCTAGCTATACCAAGCTTATTAATATACCGATTCAAGTTAATATGTGAACTCAAGTTAGAGTGGCAGTACTAATAGTTTTTTGGCGAACTCCTTAAGGCCAATTCAGGTTAAAAATGGCTTAAAAGAGCAATTTAGGCGGTTTTCTTTACTTTTAAAGTATTTAACTAGTAAATATATGCTTTTCTCGCTTATTTCACTCGCTTTTTACGCCTGTTTTTTGGTATCATGCGCGCGCTTTTTAATTACCCTACAGGAAAAACAATTGGAACAAGCCGACTTAGAACTTCAGCTCAAAGTGTGGAAAGAACTTGCTGTTACCAAACAAGTGTTAATGCAAGCAGCAACTAAAACACTTGGTCTTAAAGCTGAGTGTAGTACTGAAGAATTAGAAACTGCATTAAAGAGCACCATTAATCGCGCCAAGGAACTTGAAGCTAATTTACAAACTGCCCAAGAAAATTCGAACAAAGAAATCCAATCTTTAAATCGACAACTTGCAGAAAGCCAAAAGAAAGTATCTGATGAGCAAGCCGCTAAAGAAGAAGCTATTTCGGCTAATGAATCTTCTATAAAAAGGATAGATGAGGCTAAAGTTTCTAGCGTTGAAGAAGTTAGAAAGCTGAAAGCTCAAATCGCCGATAAGCAAAAAGAAATTAAGCAAATCACTAAAGTTCTAGCTGATACGCCAGAAAATGTGGTTAAAAAATTAAAAGCGCTTAAAAAAGAAAAAATGGACGAGGCCAATGATCGCAAGCGGGCTGAAGAGACCAGCAGAAGGTTAAGAAAAGAAAGACAAACAGCTGAGCAAAAACTGGAAGAATCAAACTTAGCCTTAAAAAATGCCGGTGAGTTAGTCGAAAAATATCGTGACTTGCAAAAATTTGCTAATGAACAGTTTGATCAACTTATTAGTGCTGCTGATGATAAAAATTCAATTGATAAAGTTCCGTTAATTGATGATGCATTGCTTGATTCAATTGAAAAGGCAGCTGAATCAGTAAAAGATGATAAATAGCGTTATTTTTTAGCTGAAGTAATAAATAGAGCCAATGCTAACAACATTGGCTTTTTTGTTTCTAGAGGGAACACATTGGTATACCAGGTTACTTATTTTTTCCGGTTAGTGCTCGAGTTAATTTAGGATAAGCACTTTTCTCTCCCAGCCAAATAGCTAAGAAATAATAGCTAAACTGAGTATCTTCTAATGAGCCAATAAGTTTTTCATTAAAGAAAAAGTGAGCATATTGATGCTTGTCTAAGTAGACCTCAAGAACATCATTTTTTTTCACACTGGGCCAAATTGAAGAAAGTTGTTGCAGCCATTTTTTTTTCTGCGCAGGCTCAAGCTTAAACTTTTTCCATTGTGATTCGGTCTCATCAATTAATTCTTCTTGGCTGATTTTTCGTTTATAGGTTAACTTTAGTATTAAAGGATTAATCCCTTTTTCATAGCGTCCTGTTTGAGTTCTTAGCTCGCTGTCGTAAACATGCCACCATAGAAAGCTTAGCTTTGCTTTGCCAACTAATTGAAGGTTGCTAGGTTTAACAATATCGGAGGCTTGAGTTTTTATAGCCACGCTACTTGTGACTATAAAAACAATAAACAACCAAAAGGCTTTAAATATGGGCACTTTAAACACGAGAACTACCTGACTTAACCAGAACTGTTAATTTATACGTGTTCTGATGTCAGGTAGATCAGGTTTTATTAGATAGTTATTAGATCTTGTCTAATTCTTTTTCGTGAACGCCCAAAACAGCACGGCCAGAAGGATCAGTACGATTAGTGAAGCTCTCATCCCAAGCCAATGCCTCTTTAGTGCTACAAGCAATGGACTTTCCACCACGAACAGTCGTTGCAGCACTGTTAGTTTTAAAGTGAGAAGTAAAAATTTTGCGATATAATAAGCCTTCTTTAGTATCCGGTGTATTGATTGGATAATCAATCTCAGCTCTTTGCATTTCAGCATCGCTAACTTCTGACTCAGCATAGTCTTTTAAAGAATCGATCCAAGAATAACCAACACCATCAGAAAACTGCTCTTTTTGTCGCCATAAAATTGATTCGGGTAAATAGCCATCAAAAGCTTCTCGTAGAATATGCTTTTCAATTTTGCCGTCACCACACATTTTTGATGATGGTTCAATACTCATTGCCGTGTCTAAAAAGACGCGATCTAAAAATGGAACGCGAGCCTCAACACCCCAAGCAGACATAGCTTTATTGGCGCGTAGGCAATCAAACTGATGTAATCTTTCTAATTTACGAACTGTTTCTTCATGAAACTCTTGTGCATTAGGCGCTTTGTGAAAATATAAATAACCACCAAAAATTTCGTCAGCACCTTCACCAGAAAGTACCATTTTAATGCCCATAGATTTTATTTTTCGTGCCATTAAAAACATAGGAGTTGAAGCTCTGATAGTTGTTACATCATAGGTTTCTAAGTGGTATATAACATCGCTAAGAGAATCGATACCTTGTTGTACGGTAAAATGTATTTCATGATGAATCGTCCCAATTTTATCAGCAACTTGTTGGGCGGCAGTTAAATCTGGCGAGCCTTTTAAGCCGACAGCAAATGAATGCAGTTGAGGCCACCAGGCAGGACTTTTTTGATTGTCTTCAATACGCTTAGCAGCATGTATTTGTGCTACGGCTGAAATAACTGAAGAATCTAATCCGCCTGAGAGTAATACGCCATAAGGCACATCAGACATCATGTGCTTCTTTATGGACTCGACTAAGCTTTCTTGGATTACTTTAGGATCACCAGGTTTGAATTGCATAGTCTTATAGTCTTTCCACTGAGGCTTATAATAAGCACGGATTTCACCCGCTTGGCTATCAAGATAATGGCCTGGTGGAAAGTTATAAACTTCTTCACAATGATCAACTATCGCCTTCATTTCTGAAGCTATATAAAGTTGACGTTTGTCATCATAACCATAATAAAGCGGAATAATTCCAATCGGATCACGAGCAATTAAATAGCGCTGAGAAGATTCATCAAATAGAATAAAAGCAAACATACCTTCAAGCTGGTTTAAACGTGTTTCTATTTGCTCTGAGCTCACTAGTTTGTTGTCTTTTTTATCTTTAGCATATTTGTCTTTTGAATACAGACCTAAAATGATTTCACAGTCAGATTGAGTTTGAAATGAATAATCAGATTCACTAATTTCTTGGGCGGCTAAATTTTTATGGTTATAAATTTCACCATTAACTAACAAAGCTAAATCACGATTCTGATTGATTAAGGGTTGTTCACCGCTATTAATATCGACAATAGCTAAACGCTCATGAACTAAAACTGCTGAGTCAGTTAGCCAAACACCTGACCAGTCGGGCCCTCTATGACGCAATTTCTTTGATTGCTCAATGGCTAAACTGCGTAGAGACTTAGAGTCTCCTTGAATATCTAAAATACCAAAAATTGAACACATACTTGTTTCTTCGCATTAATTTAGTTTAATTATGAGCTAATTTTAACTAAAACGACAAAAAAATAAACATAAACGTACAAAAATAGATTTTTTGTTGTTATTTATTTAAAATATGCTAATTATTTTAAATATTATTTAATTTTTGGGCGGAAAAACCATGCAAAACTATCAAATTGACAAAAATTATCAAATAGACAAGCTCGATACAAATATCCTTAATTATTTATTAGAAGATGCCAAACAGCCTTATGCTGAGTTAGCTAAACAATTTAATGTAAGCCCTGCAACTATCCATGTTCGTATCGAAAAAATGAAGTCAGCAGGCCTTATTACAGGAACGAGAATAAATGTTGATTATCGCCAGCTTGGTTATGATGTTTATTGTTTTATTGGAATTAAACTGGGTAGTGCAGGCGACTATAAATCGGTTATTGAGTCGCTTAATAAGATCGATCAAGTTGTCGAGGCTTATTACACAACGGGCCAATATAGCATTTTGATTAAAATTTTATGTCAATCCATTGATGACTTACAGTGGCTGCTGATAGAAAAAATTCAGTCGATAGATAAAATTAGTGCAACAGAAACGCTGATTTCACTACAAAACCCTATTGACCGTGATATTAGACTCTTTTGAGCTTTCATTATTAGTTTTAGAGTGATTATCCCTCAGAGTAGGCAAACTTGACTGTTTGATTTGATAGTAGAAATAAGCAAGCAATAATAATAAAAGGGGATCAGTAATATCGGCTCGACCAGATGAGCTGATAAATTGTATTATTTCAATCAGAAGGACAATTATAAACGCTGAACTGATTGCTAGCGCTGTTTGATGAAAGCGTCGAGAAATGTAATAGATCAAGTAACCAAAGATTAATAACTTTCCAAGAAAAACCTGTGTATTAACCCATATTGAGCCACTTAAATAATCATTAAAAGGTAGCCAATTAATCTTTGGCATCAGTGACTTTTCCTGCCAAGGGAAAAGGTTGTTAATTAATAATGCGACAACGACTAATAATAATAGCTGAGTTAACCGGTATTTCTCAGGGACTTGATAAGCGAAAGTTAGACCTGTTAGCATAGCAATAATCCAAACTAAATTAAGATTATTATGGGTAATTAATAGTTTGAGCCCAAGAATAAAGCAGGCGGTAACAAGTGCTTTCACAAGAGTTATCTTTTTCCATGGAAGTACTTGTAGCAGATCAAAAAAGCACCACCAGAGAATACTTAATAATAGCCATTCATACCAAATAAAATCAGTTGGTTGGATAACTGACTGCCAGTCGGATGACATTTCTTTAAAGTTAGCCATTGGGAAATAAGGATATAAACAATAAAACAGCCAGCATGTCACTAAAAGTAATGGAATAATATGACGAAATGACCAATCAATACCTGACTTTTGTTGCTTGGTGATCAAGAGTTCAGTCCAATAAGCCGCAAAAATACCAATACTCATACCAGCTAAATTAATTGCTGCATCACTAGCAGTTGGTATTCGAGTGGGTAAAAAGAACTGCAATATTTGTAGCGTGTAGGCAAATACTAGACCTACCAATAAATGATAAAGAACTCTTAATGATGGCGGATATTTATAGAAGTAATGACTAAAAAAAGCTAAAAAACCCAGGGGAATAAAAGTAAGAATATTACTTAAAATATCGCCATTAGTGGTTCTTTGTTTTAAATTGAGTCCCCAATCTAATAGAGCAACTTGACTAAAATCAGGCCAAACAAAATTAAATGGATAGAGTGATCCATAAATAATCATTGTTATTACAAGCCATAATAATGGACGCATAGTCTCTTCCTAAGCAGGGTTATAACCCTATTCTAAAATATCCTTATTCTAGGATACTCAAAACCTTCTGTTTAAGATAATTAAGCACCTCTTGTTCAAACCAAGGATTCTTCTTTAGCCAAATATTATTCCTTGGGCTCGGATGAGGCAAGGGAATTATTTCAGGTAAAAAGTTTTTCCAAGATTTTACCGTTTCGGTTAGGTTATGTTTGCGATTTTTATCTAAATAATATTTTTGAGAATACTGACCAATGGCTAAAGTCAGTTGAATATTGGGTAATTGCTGAAGGATTTTCTTATGCCAAGTTAAGGAGCATGTTTTGAGAGGAGGTAAATCACCATATTTGCCAGTTCCAGGATAACAAAATCCCATTGGTATTATAGCTATTTGGGATTCATCATAAAAAGTACTTTCATCAATGCCCATCCAGTCTCTTAATCTGACTCCACTAGGATCGTTAAAGGGTATAGAGGTTTTGTGTACACGAATGCCAGGCGCTTGGCCTGCAACGAGTATTCTAGCATTTGGATGAAACCTTAAAATTGGGTTAGAGCCTAAAGGTAATTCGGTTTCACATAACCGGCATGATTTTATGTCTTGTTTGAGTTGAGTAAAAGAGTCGCTCATTGCTTAAGTCTGCTCGTTTCAACTAACGTTATGACACTATGACTTATTTATTCAGGCACTATTTTCTTTTTAAAGACTAAATAAGCACAACTTAACCAAACACCAACAGCCATAAAGAATAAAGGGTATTCTTTAGGGCAGCCCTCTTGCAAACAAGATAAATCGGTAAATGGAAATAACCCGAGTGGCGTGAAAATATGAAAGAAAATGGCACCAGACATAACGATTAAACCAATGATAGCACCGTAAAATCGTGTCGAGGTTATTAACACCAAAATACTAGCGACTAATTCAGTGAAGCCAATGAGTGTCTCACCATAACGTCCAAATAAATCACCAACCAATGTCAGTCCTAAATCA
Source organism: uncultured Kangiellaceae bacterium (assembly GCA_964411875.1). Lineage (GTDB taxonomy): Bacteria > Pseudomonadota > Gammaproteobacteria > Enterobacterales > Kangiellaceae > Aliikangiella. Next base: position 5,204 of record CAYPMT010000067.1, on the reverse strand, counting down.
TTACTTATCCATTGACCAACGGTTTGAAAAATATACACAGTAATATCAGCCGGTTCGCCAAACCAACCTGCAAATTTGAAAAATAAAGATTGTAAAAATACAAAGGCGATAAAGATGGCTAATATAAGCGGAATATGTTTTTTCATTGTTGTTCTTCTTTTTAGATAAAGGTATCGTTTAACGGTTATTAAATGCATATAATTGACACAAGTCAAGAAACAAACGTTACATTTTTAGAGTTAAGTCTCTTCAACATAGCTTAATTTAAGTACGCGAATAAAGGAGTAATTTTAAATGGAGCATAAAACAGCACTTATTTATGGCATAACTATTGTATTTATTTTACCGATGGCATTTAAATATTTTAACGTTGAATGCAGTCGATTAGGTATTTTCTTAATTGCTTTAGGTGGAGTAGCATTAATGGCTTTTTTGCCTCGGGACTTAAGAATGCTGAACTTTCCATTCTTACTATTATTAGCGGGTATTATTGTTAAAGAAGCAAACCTTAAAGATGTGATGTATTCGATATTTGCTGTGAACGGTATTTCTTTACCTCTTTTCTTGGCCTTTAATTAAACCATGATAGGCCATGATTCACTTATGAAGAAACATCAACCTGTTGATGTTTGTATCGATGCTTCAGAGGGAAAAATACTTCCAATTTTTGTAAAGCTGCTTTTAGAAAAGAAATAAAAACTTAGTGTTTTTTACATGCATCACATAAGCAATCTAGTTCAAGTTGCGAATTAATTAATTGATAATTAGCAGCAACAAGATGTTGTCTAAGTGATTCAATAATATCTTTGGGTATAACAATTTCTTTAACCTGCTTACATTGGCGACAAATCAAAAACTGAGGCACTTTATGTTCATGACAACAGGTGATATGTGAACAAGCGATATATTTATTTTCCGATGATAATTTATGGACTAATTCTTGTGATACAAGATAATCGAGAATACGGTAGGCAGACATAGCTGGCATAGATTTCTCTACTGTTAGATTATAGCGTTCAAGTACTTCATAGGCAGAAAGTGGTTCTTGAGACTCGATCAAAATAGTTAAAAGTTGAGAGCGTTTTTCTGTGAGCTTGCCACCTGACTCAGCGCACTTTTCAGCAGCACGTTGTAAGATTTTTTTTGATGGCATCTTTTTGAGATTTTTACTTGTCATAATCCTTAACCATGATAAAGGTCGAGCTGGTTTGCTCTTTTTCTACTAGCGTATCTATAATGAGTTTTGAGTAAAAGTCTATAAATTATTGCTGTGAGAGCAAGACACCAAGCAATCATTGCGCCTGATGGTAAATCCATCAATGCAGATAAAGCAAGTCCAGCAATATAACCAATAAGACCAATTGACCAAGCGGCTATTAGAGGTTGACTACTTTTATAAGTGGCTAGTGCTGGAATAATCAAGCTGGCAAAAACCAAATAGACACCAACCAGTTGCGTTGAGAAAGTAATAGCTATAGCAAATAGTGGATAGAAAATCCATTCCCCGATTTTGTTTTTTAAATCAAACCAAAAGCTTACGACAAATACATAGGCAACGCCAACCCCAATCAAGTCTTTAGGTTGTACCCAAAGAATTTGCCCCACAAGTAATTCTTTTAGGCGTTCACCGCCACGGGGTTCTTGAGAAAGTAATAAAATACTACCTGTCGCGGCAAGAATAAATAAAATACCAATCATGGCTTCTTGAATTTTCGCGTCATATCGACGTAACTGATAGATGAAAGAAGCAGCTAATATGGCTGCTAAAATAGCAAATAGGTTTTGCAGGCTAGAACCATGTTCAAAATCAATATCAATCCCCAAATAGCTCGCCATAATTAAACCAAACATGGCAACTTGAGCAATGGCTAAATCGAGAAAAATAATACCACGACTAAGTACTTCTTTTCCCAGGGGAATATGCGTGCTTAAAACTAATATGCCAGCTATCAGCGCCGGCCAGAGTATTTCTACTTGTAAAAGAAATTTTTCAATCATTTAACTGTTTTAACAAGAGCGAGATAATAGACTCATAAAGTTTGGGCAAATCAGTTGCAACTTTATTACCTCCAACAGTAAAAGGCAAGTGAACAACAGGTACGCTACTTTTTTGTGATAACCACTGAGGACCTTTATCATCTTGATAAGTGGTTACCAAAATAAAATCGGGTTTTTGTTCCTTTACTAAGGATAGGAGTTGCGCCATATGTGAACTAGTAGGCGGTACACCCGGTTTAGATTCAATTTCTCCAATCACTTGAATATTTAACCAATTAGCAAGATAGCTCCAATTTTTATGATAAACAATAGCCTTTTTATTTTTCAGTTTCTCGCCAAGTTTTTCCCAACGAGCAATCAACTGTTGCCACTCTTGTTTAAATGCTTCGAAACGACTCCTATAATAACTTGAATTATTACGGTCAATATATTCTAGGCGCTTAAAAAAAGCATTACCAATTTCGATCAAGCGATAAGGATCGAGATGAACATGAGGGTTACCGGCACTGTGTATGTGGCCATGACTAGACTTAGTTTCTTGAACGTCAGGAATTTCAATAGCTAGAACTTGATCAACTGCTAAAAAATAACCGGCCTTTCCTAATTGAATGCGACTGTTATCCGATTGACGTAATAACAGTGGTAACCAGCTTTCTTCCAAGTTTGCGCCGGCACAAAAAATCATATCAGTGTTTCTCACCTTAGCAATTAAGGAAGGTTTCGCCTCAATGTAATGAGGATCTTGAAAAGCAGTGGTTGCCGAAAAAGCCGTGACCTTTTCACCACCAATAACTTCTGCAAGCGCTTTCCATTCGGGCTCACAAGCAAAAACTTTAATTTGAGCACTGGCCTGAAAAGAAAAGCCCGCTAATAAAGTTAGCAAGCTGTAAAAAAAGTAACTTTTAATTGTATCTTTCATAAAACTTAAACTTTATAGAATCAACTCAGCTAATAAAGAGAGCATCCTATATTTACCTTTGGCATTTAATCAACATGATATATTGTATCACAATAAAGATTTGGTTTTTGATGGTTTGTTTTGTTAAAGCTTGGTGACGAGTTGGCTTTTTATTGAATCACCTCTTGTTTCTTATCTCAAGTTTTGATAGTTTGGGTGGTTTAAAACATACTGTTCAAGGAAGAATACCTTTCGTTGTTTCTTCCTTATAAATTATTTTATTATCAGTTGTCTTAGTCGGTTGGAGTAGGTACTTATCCCTATATGCTGTCAATGAATGGTTGATAAGTGTTATTGGTGGATCCCGTGTCAAGCACGGGATGACGGAAAAGCCAAGAGGGTTATTGGGTTGGCGTAAAACCCAACATACAGCTTGGTTACGTGGCTATTTTATGGATACCTGTTGCTATATTGTTATCGTATGGTAACTGTATCATTATGTCGGGGTTGTCTTATTGTTATTGCGAGGCTAACGTATTGTCATCCCGGGACTGTTTTGTTGTTATTTTATCGTCATCCCGTACTTGATACGGGATCTATAAAAATATAGCGTCACGCCCCATTGATTACAAAATTAATTAATAGTTGGATAAACCTTCAAAGTTTAGAGCAAAGTTCAAAGGAAGCTGACCAATTGATGTGGGCTGCTGAAGAAGTGAATTTATTATCTATTTCTTCTCCACGGGAGTGTTGGGAGTTTATATTAGATGTTATTCAGCATACCGACGATGAATGGGTTTTAACCAATTTAGCTGCGGGTCCACTAGAAAACCTTTTGTCTGTAAACCCTGAAGAAGTAATATTATGGATAGAAAAAGAAGTGGGCAATAACCCTAAGCTAAAGCAGCAACTAGGTAGTATTTGGAAAAACATTATCCCTGATCATATATGGAAGAGATTCGAAAAAATAATGTAGCTGAGAATCAATTAGGTTAGAGATATGTGGTTTTTGAAACCAATGGGGTCAGAGAACGACTGAGTTTTACTCTAAGCCTACGACTGGATCCCGTGTCAAGCACGGGATGACGATTAAATTAGGGTAAGGTCAGAGACGTTTGATTTTAATATTTAGATTTTTTAAGGTGGAATAAAATGAGAGTTTTAGTATTTTTTTTAGTGTTGATATTTTCAGGTTGTGCATCGTGGATACCGGCAGCTGTAAACGAGATTAAGCCTGGAGTATTTGAGATTAGCACGACAGGTAATAGTTTTGCCTCTTCTGAAAAAATGAGAAAAAAGCTTGAAGACAAGGCAAGCTCCCTTTGCGGTGAAAAAGGGTTTGAAATTACAAAGCAACCTTCTATTGAATGGAAAGAACAAAAAGATTATTCAACAGGCATAAAAACATCATACCAAACCATGCAAATGACCGTTGAGTGTAATTGATTGCTATAACCTGATTGGGTTTAATTCAACGGATGATAGAATGATGGATTGGTGATTTTGATTAAATTAGCCCGGTAGGTTGGGTTAGACGTTCATGTTGTAACCCAACGAAAAAAATCAATGGATATTTGGTGGGCCAACAAACCATTCTCCAAAATAAGGTCCGAAGCAGGCTAAAACAGAACTGAAGAGTAGTCATTATGAAAATTCTTTTTGCTTTAACGCTCGGAATTGAAATCTTAGTTTGGTGGTATTTTTTCATCTTATTATTTAGGACTGATTTTGGTAAATGGGATACATCGATAGGTAATGATGTGATTGCAATAATGTATCTCTTATGCATATTTATAACTATTTCTTCTATTTTATTTGTTATAAAAGTGTATTTCAGAAGAAAGTATTATTGTTTTTAGTCGTAGGAGCTTTTGTTCCTATGATTGGTTTTTCTTATCTGAATTTGTCTGGAAAAGTTAAAGAGTATAGAAAGCCAATGGGGTCAGAGGCTGAACGAACCCTATAAATTATTTACCGCATTCAATATTAAGAATCAATCAAATGAATTATCTACAATGAACCCTTTTTTATTTAAGTCTGTAATAAATATTAAATATTGTTAAAATCAGGCCTCATTAATTGTGGAAGTTACACCATTGAACTTAGATAAATTTGAACTCACTAGTGAACAGATTAATAGTTTTCATCAAGATGGCTATCTTATTGTTCGTAACTGGTGTGAAAGTGAATCATTAAAAAAGCTACAAAAACAAGCGTTAGAAGAGCTGGAGTGTGATATAGGGCCGCTAGAACTTGAAGCTCAACTAGGTTATCCAGGGGCCCCTGAAGATTTGGTTTCTCTCGGAGG
>CAYPMT010000066.1:8223-13954 GCA_964411875.1 uncultured Kangiellaceae bacterium | reverse complement strand
GTAGTTTTAGTAACTAATAACTATGTGATTAATATAGTATTAAATATCGATGCAACGTCATCAATACTCACACACGTCATCCCGTTAATTCTGTCATTTTAAATATCGATGCAACGTCATCAATACTCATACACGTCATCCCGTGCTTGACACGGGATGACGAATTAGATCAGGGGTGATTAATGAGGCCTGAGGTGGTTAATAAAACCAGGGGTGACTAGTAAGGCCTGGGATGATGAAATATAAAAAACTACTGTCTCAGCTTATAACCGGTTCTAAATATCCACCAGATAGTTAACAAACAAAGCAGCATAAATAGCAGAGTCATACCAAAGCTAACAAAAATATTGATATCAGCAACGCCATAAAAGCTCCAACGAAAGCCACTGATTAAATAAACGATCGGGTTAAATAAGGTTATTTTTTGCCATAATTCCGGCAACATACTAATTGAATAGAAGCTACCACCTAGAAAGGTTAGTGGTGTAATAATCATTAGTGGAATGACTTGAAGCTTTTGAAAGTTATCGGCCCAAATGCCGATAATGAAACCAAACAAACTAAATGTGACTGCCGTTAAAATTAAAAATAGAAACATCCAAACCGGATGGATTATTTCATAGTCGACAAAAAAGCGTGCCGTAATTAAAATTAATAAACCTAAAATAATGGATTTACTTGCTGCAGCACCAACATAACCTAGAATAATTTCAATAAAAGAAATAGGTGCTGAGAGAATTTCATAAATAGTGCCAGAGAATTTTGGAAAAAAGATGCCGAAAGAAGCATTTGAAATACTTTCATTCAATAATGACAACATAATCAATCCAGGGATAATGAAGGCACCATAACTAATGCCATCAATTTCACCCATTCGTGTACCAATTGCTGTACCAAAGACAATAAAGTATAAAGAAGTCGATAGCACTGGAGAAATAATGCTTTGCATCACTGTGCGTCCAGTTCTCGCCATTTCAAACAGATAAATTGCACGAATAGAGTAAAAGTTCATCAGCTTGCCTTATTGTTCTTTAACTAAACTAACAAAAATATCTTCCAATGAGCTTTCTTGTGTATTTAAATCTTTGAAATCAATTTTATGATGATTAAGCTCACGGAGTAGTTCAGCGATATTGGTCTGCTCATCTTGTGCATCAAAACTATATATCAGCTGATAGCCATTATCAGATAGTTCAAGTGAATATTTATTTAATGCATCAGGTATAGAAGCAATTGATTGATGAAGATGTAATGTTAATTGTCGCTTGCCCAATTTTTGCATGAGCTGATCTTTTTCTTCGACTAAAATAATTTCACCTTTATTGATGACACCAATACGATCAGCCATTTCCTCAGCTTCTTCAATGTAGTGTGTTGTCAAAATAATAGTGACGCCATTTTCTTTAAGCCCACGTACCACTTGCCACATATCCTTACGTAGTTCAACATCAACACCGGCTGTTGGTTCATCGAGGAATAATACTTGAGGCTCATGAGATAAAGCTTTAGCAATCATCAGGCGTCGTTTCATTCCACCTGATAAAGTCATAATTTTTGAGTCTTTCTTTTCCCATAGAGAAAGTTGACGCAGAGTTTTTTCAATATGAGAGGGGCTGGAGGGCTTGCCAAATAAGCCGCGACTGTATTTAACAGTTGCTATAACTTTTTCAAATGATTCGGTATGCAGCTCTTGAGGCACTAAGCCAATTTTATTACGAGCTTCTCGGTAACTAGAAATAACATTATGGCCATCAACCAATATTTCACCTGAGCTGGGTGTAACAATACCGCAGATGCTACTAATTAGAGTCGTTTTGCCAGCACCATTAGGGCCAAGCAAGGCAAAAATTTCACCTTGGTTAATAGTAAGATTAATATCTTTTAGTGCTTTAAAACCAGAGCTATAGGTTTTGCATAAATTGTTTATCGATATAATCGGTTGCACTTTCTACCCTAAATTATTCAGTTGTTTGTTACTAGCGTTTTATCGAGTTAATGCAGTTTAAGCTAGATAAGCTTTTTTGACCAATAATTTTCTTTGTTAGACTTTTATGTACGTCGATATTAGTATATCGGATTATTCTTTCCATTTAGTTATTAAATGTTCTGTAATTAATACGACATAAGAGTGATTTAATGAAATATAGTAGCGATAAGGCTTTTACTCACCAAAGAAAAGATAAAATTGGTATTTTATTAACCAATCTTGGTACGCCGGATGAGCCGACCAAATCGGCTTTGCGTCGTTACTTAAAAGAATTTTTATCTGATCCGCGGGTGGTTGAGTTTCCTCGCCCCCTTTGGTGGTTAATTTTAAATTTGATCATTTTAAACGTCCGGCCTAAACGTTCAGCAAAAGCCTACCAAACTGTTTGGACTGAGCAAGGCTCGCCATTGATGGTCAATACTCAAAATCAAGCAACTAAAGTTAGCGAAAAGCTTGAACAGCTTTATGGTGACTCTGTCGTGGTTGAATTTGCTATGCGTTATGGTAATCCAGGTATTACTAAAGTATTAGAAAACATGTTACAGCAAGGTGTGACACAACTACTTGTGTTGCCACTTTACCCACAGTATTCGGCTTCAACAACGGGTTCTACTTTTGATGCGATAGCTGCAGACTTCACTCAACGAAGACGTCTTCCAGAGTTGCGTTTTATTACTCATTATCATGATTTTGAGCCTTACATCAAAGCATTAGCTAATCAGATTAAACAACATTGGCAAGAGCATGGTCGAGCTGATAAATTAATTTTTTCTTATCACGGCATTCCTAAACGCTATTTAGTTAATGGCGACCCTTATCATTGTGAATGTCATAAAACTTCTCGTCTTGTGGCAGAATGTTTAGGTTTAAGTGAAGAGGATTACTTAACAACGTTTCAGTCACGCTTTGGTCGAGAAGAGTGGTTAAAGCCTTATACCGATCATACGCTGAAAGACTTACCTAAGCAGGGAGTTAATTCAGTAGCGATTATATGTCCTGGCTTTTCTTCAGATTGCCTAGAAACCATTGAAGAAATTGATGTAGAAAATCGAGAGTATTTTTTATCAGCTGGTGGCAAAAGTTATCATTATATTCCAGCGTTGAATAGTGAGCCGGAACATATTGACCTATTAGTCGAATTGATTCAGAAAAATTTACAGGGTTGGCAGGTTAATCATCAAACTGAGCAGCGTTATCAATTGGCAACTCAGTTAGGCGCCGATAAATAACCAAACCACTCGACTTATTTTCTTGGTATGTAAGCGAGATTCTGATGCCAAAAGTCTACAACATAACCAATACGTGCCCGCAGTAGTTCTCTATACTCAGGTAAATTACTGAGATGGATCCAACGACACTCAATAATGCCTTCTTCAACCTGAGGGATAGTATCATCATCCATGCCATCATATTCCATTAAGTACCAATGGGTTTTTTTTAGATATTTGGTTCGTTGGTGAGTGGTTGTATGCCAAGTTGAAGGTAACTTTCCTTTAATGGTAAGTTTATTCAAGTTTAGCCCTGTTTCTTCTTGTACTTCACGTAAAGCGGCCTCTTGTTCGGATTGGCCAGCATCAATTCGACCTTTAGGCATGTCCCATTTACCACGTTTAAACATAAGTAAAAAGTGATGGTCTTGATTGATCACAAGACCGCCAGCAGAATGAATAACTGGATAATTAATGGTGCTTTCTAGGTTAATTTTATTCGAGGATTTTTCCATTATTTTTAGTTTTCTAATATCTTTGAGACTATTCTAGAGTATTATTCTTCTAAATCAATGAATAGATTTTCTTTTTCTTTAAGTTCTTGCAATACCATAAATTGTTTTAAAGAGAGTCCACGAAATTTAACGCCGCCAACTTTGATATTATGCGATTCAGTAACATCTTCGCCAGTGAGTGGTTTAAATTGTTTATTACTGAGTGAACGCACTAAATGCAGCATACAAGTGAGTATACCTTCTTTGCGTTTATTTGAGTTGATAATGACCCAAGGTGATCTTTCTGAAGAGCAGTGTTTGAACATTTGCTCTTTATATTGAGTAAACATCTTCCATTTTTTACGCGCTTTGAGATCGTTTTCAGAAAATTTCCAATAAGAAAGCGGGTTATTTAGGCGATCTTCAAATCGATACAGCTGTGTTTCTCGTTGGATAGATAAGTAAAACTTGACCAACATTAAACCGTTATCAATATGTTTATGTTCCCATGGAAGCACTTTCTTCATAAAATATTCATACTGAGGTTTGGTGCAGTATTCCATGGTTGGCTCAATCATGGCACGTGAATACCAGGAGCGATCAAAAAAAACTACTTCGCCAACTCTAGGAAAGTGTTTTTCATAACGTTTGAACCAATATTTCGACTCTTTAGGGTTAGGAATGCCGAGTTGTACGATATGCAGATGAGCTGGTATTAGGTGTTCAGTAAAACGCTTAATCGTTGAGCCCTTACCAGCAGCATCCCTACCTTCAAACACAATGGCTAAGCGTTGACCTTTTTTGATAATACGCTGCTGTATACGAAGTAACTCTAATTGCAAACGGCGCTTTTCTACAGCATAGTCTTCTTCACTAATGCCGTTATAGGGCGTTTCAATTAATTTGATATTTTTCAATTTCATGGTCTAAATGGACCTCACTTCATGAAATAAACTAGCCACTCTATCAAGTTGGTATGACAGCTGGATTACATTAATCGAGTTTAATAAAAGTAACTATAAGTTATCTAAATCTGGCTATTTTGAGACAGATTCGGGTAAAATACAAAAAATAATTATCGGATGGCTAGTCTGGCACTGATAATTTATCGTAGAATCTTGATTATACAAATATGCAACAACAATAGGAACTCGTTATGTCATTTGAATTACCTCCGTTACCTTACGATAAAGGTGCTTTAGCCCCTCATATTTCTGAGGAAACTTTAGATTTTCATTATGGTAAACACCATGCTACTTATGTCACTAAGCTTAATGGTTTAGTTGAAGGTACAGAGTTTGCTGGACAGTCGTTAGAAGAAGTTGTTAAAAGCTCATCAGGTGGTGTTTTTAATAATGCTGCTCAGGTTTGGAACCATACTTTTTATTGGAATTGTTTAAGTCCTAATGGTGGCGGTCAGCCAACAGGCGATTTAGCTGATGCTATAAATATAAAATGGGGCTCATTCGATGATTTCAAGGCTGAATTTACCAATAGTGCGATTAATAACTTTGGCTCTGGTTGGACTTGGTTAGTAAAAAATGCGGATGGCTCATTGGATATTGTTAACACTTCAAATGCAGCTTGCCCATTAACGGATGATCAAACGCCTATTCTTACTGTTGATGTATGGGAGCATGCTTATTACGTTGATTATCGTAATGCGCGTCCTAAGTATATGGAAGCTTTTTGGGCGTTAGTCAATTGGCAGTTTGCTGATCAAAACTTTTAAAATATTGTTTAATTCATATAGCAAAACTTTAGCGCTTGCATTTTGCTAGTACTTGAATAACTATCTAGTAGCTTGGCTGAAAATATCAACGGCCAAGTTACTTTTGAAATCTCAGTGATTCATAGACTAAGCTCACATCAAGTTACAAGTTACTCTATTTCTAGTCTAGCATCTTAAATAAAATTGCCTTAGAATACTGTTGTTATGCGAAATACCAGGAAGAAAATAGCAGTTTTTGCCATATTGGCTCTTCTTAGCACTTCTTTGCTAGGGCAGAACTGCGTTATTGTATATGAGCACTCTCATAATA
>CAYPMT010000066.1:0-8123 GCA_964411875.1 uncultured Kangiellaceae bacterium | reverse complement strand
TCATCAACATGTTTATAATTCTTTAGCAGATCTAAAAGCTGATAAACAAGTTGGTTTTCATAGGCATAGTCATAATGGTGAAGAGCACTTTCATTTTCATACAAAGCTAATAGAAGCTGAAAGCGATAATCTTCCTCATGCCCCAAATGAACCTTGTTCCTGTGAAGAAACCTATTTTGACAATTACCAGGTTAAACAAATTGCTGAGTTGCCAACAGTCAATATCGCTTCTCAAGATTTAAATGAACAGTTTGGCAAAGTTGTTCCCACGCCTATACGCTTCAATTCATTAGTTGATCCTGATTTTGATCTCTTTAATCGTATTGATAGACCCCCCCGTTATATCCTAAAACTCTTGAATAGCCTTAGTATTGACTGAGCCAATGGTCATTTGGGTTATTCAATCAATATTCATAGAATGTTTATTTTGCACCGATCATTTTAAATGGGCTTTATTGTGAATAAGTGAAACCTGGTTGATTAAAAAAGTTAGAGATAAAGGTATGCTAGCGACACATAAACTGATAAAAAAACTAAGTTTTAGACGGATAAAAATTATTTCTGTTATTTTCATAGGCTTGTCTTTGCAGGCTTGTCAAACTTATCAATCCAAACCAATAGACTTAACGCTACATGAAAAACAGTGGCGATATCGTATGGAAAGCTTACGTAATGAGAGTTTAAAAAACTTCGCTAACAAATTATTAGTGAAACATGGCAAGTCTCATCAACATGCTTCTGGAGAAGACTTTAATATTGGCAATGGTATTTCTTTATATGAAGCTCAAATTATTGGGTTGCTTTTTAATCCTGAGTTACAAAAAATTCGATTGAAAGCTCAAGTACCCTTTATTGAAAAAGAGACCTATCAATTTTTTCCTAACCCAAATTTAGCACTTGAGTTTGAACCAGCAACTATAAAAAAAGCAGTGTCAACTGAAAAAGATTTCTTGCTGTTTTCAAGGTTAGGTTTTACTTTTCCTTTATCTTTTATTGCTTCAAGTTATTTAGAAACGCTTGATTTGAAAGCTGAAGTAGAGACTTATGAAGTTATTGAATCGGAGCATGCTGTTGAGAAAAAACTGTTTCATCTATGGATTGATTGTTTTTCTATACAACAAAAAACTATTGAGCTTAAAAAGCACATTGAACATTTAAATAAACTCATCGAAACAATAGAGTTATCAAATATTTCGTCGGTTGCTTTACAGTCTTTAATGATTGATCTTGCTGAGCATAAAGTTGAGCAACTGAACTTGAAAGCGGAGTATGAAAGCTCTTTTAAAGAACTCACCAATACGCTTGGTTTAAAGTTTGATTTGATGCTCTATTTTGATTTTCAGGTTCCTAATCATAAGCTAAATTTACTTGATAAACCTTGGGTAGAAGCCTTGGTTGATAATAATCTTGAAATTCAAATAGCTAAATCAAACTATCGTTTGGCTGAGAAGAGTTTAGAGCTTGAAGTTAAAAAGCAGTATCCTAATTTAACTCTATCACCATTACATGTTGAAGACCAATCACATTTAGGTTTAGGGCTTAGTTTACTTCTTCCAATTTTTGATCGTAATCAAAAGAATATTGAATTAGCAGCATTAAATAGAGAAGTTGCGCATAGTGAAGTTGAGACAGTATACCAAGAGCAAGTTAATGCTTATATTCATCTTGAATCTAAATTGAAACTAATTAATCAGAGAGAGAATTACTATCTAGAATACCTCTCTCCCTTAGTGGAGCAACAGTTTAAAAATGCATTAGGAATAATTGATACTGATAGTTCAAACCTTTTAATGTTAAAAGAATTGTTGACGAAACGATTAGAGAGTAAGTTAGAAATCATTGATCTCATGAGTGAAAAAAATAAAGTCATTTACTTGATTAATGAACTATTTAAATCTGTCTCAATCGAACAAGCTGTTGGTGAGACAAAGTCAGTTGATGGAGAGTGATCTATGTCTTATTTTAAATGTGGTGCTTTTGTTATTTTTGTTACGCTTCTATGTTCTTGCCATTATGAGCATGAACAAAACGATGGCTCTCATGAGCACTCTGAAGAGGGAAAAAATACTGAAAAAAACAAAAATAAAATTGATATCCCAAGTAATGTGAGAGCCAACTTGGGGATTAGTTTTGTCAAGGTTGAAAAAAGACAGCTGAATAACGTATTGCGTATTCCAGGACATTTCGAACTTTTGCCAGAAGCCTATCGAAACTACCACACTAATTTGCCTGGCAGTGTTGAGTTAAAAGTTAACTTACTTGATAAAGTTAAGGTGGGTCAGTTGCTTTATGAGCTAAACTCACCAGCTTGGTTAGAATTAAAGAAAGAGTTAATTAAAGTGACTAGCGAAACTAGAAACTTACAGGCAGCGCTCAAGTTATCAAATTCGAATAAAAATCGTTATAAGCAGTCATCAACTCATCAAGTTGAACAACTGTTATTGGAAGAAGCGTCACTTTATACCGGGTTAAGTATTAAAGAGTTACAGCAGAAGGTAATAATTAATGATCGTGAAGTGCCGAGGTGGTTTAGCATAAAAAAGCTTGAAATTAGAGCTTTGAGTGATGGTATTGTTAAACAAAGCAATGTGACTAATGGTGAGTGGGTTGACTTAGGTTCTAGAGTTTTAAGTGTTGTTAATTTAATGAAGTTAGGATTCAAAGCCAATGCATTACAAACAGATATACCCCATGTTCAGTTTGGTGAACTAGCATTTATATCACAATCAGAAGTTACCTCAGGCAACAATAAAAGAGTTTCTGCAAGAATCATGTCAGATGCTCTTGCTAATGATGCTCAAAGAACTTTCCAAGTTTATGCTTCGAGTGATGAACTACCTTTATGGGCTAAACCTGGTGTTGGTGGATATTTAGAAATCATTTTAGATAAAAATTCGCGGCCAAAACTGGCCATCCCAAAAGCAGTGATTGTACGAGATGGTTTGGTCGATGTGTTTTTTAGGCGAGATCCGAAAAACCCTAATAAAGCGATTCGTGTTGAGGCTGATTTAGGTGTGGATGATGGTAAGTGGGTAGAGGTTAAAAGTGGTGTAAGGAAGAATGATGAAGTTATTTTAAATGGTGTCTATGAACTTAATATTGCTCACTCATCCTCAAAAAGTGAATCTAAAAAAGGTGGCCATTTTCATGCTGATGGTACATGGCATGATGAAGCACATTAGTAGGCAGTAGGAAGAACATAAAACATGAAAAAACTAATTCAATTTTCAATTAAATATTCGGGCATTGTCTTAATTTTAGCTGGCTTATTAGTGGCTTGGATGGGTTATCAATTACCTAAAATGCCCGTTGATGTATTTCCTGAACTTAATGCGCCGACCATAACTATTTTAACTGAGACAGGTGGTTTATCTGCTGATGAAGTTGAACAGTCAGTTACTTTGCCAATAGAATCAAAAATGAATGGTATTCCTGGTATTCGAAGAGTACGTTCATCCAGTGCGAGTAGCCTATCGATTATTTGGGTTGAGTTTGATTGGGGTGTTGATATTTATCGTGCTCGCCAACTGGTATCGGAACGCTTATCTCTAGTTCGCAGTGACTTACCTGATAATATTGCTCCAGCCATAGCGCCTTTGGCTTCAATTACTGGCGAAGTAATGATAATTGCTTTTAGTGCCGACAAGAGTAAAGTCGATATGTTGGAATTAAGAGCCACTGTTGAGTTTGACATCCGTAATCGACTCAATGCTATACCTGGCATTGCTCAAGTGGTGGTTATTGGAGGTCATTTACCCGAATATACCATTGAAGTTGATCAAGGTCAGTTAGCTTTATATGGGCTTGTTCTTAATGATGTTATCGAAGCGGCAGAAAAGTCTCATAGTATGCTTAGCGCTGGTCGGCTACAAAACTTTCAAGGCAAAGAAATGCCTTTGCGTCAATCGGGAAAAGTAACATCGGTTGATGATATTAGACAGACAATTGTGAGTTATAAAAATAATCGACCCATTACACTTGCTGATGTTGCAACGGTTAAATTAACCGCATCGCCAAGACGCGGTGCGGCCTCAAGCTCTTTGTCTAAGTCTGATAATACTATTATCTATAGTGTTCCTGGCGTAGCAATGTCAATACAAAAGTCTCCTGGTATTAACACTTTGATGCTAACAGAAGAAATTGATAAAGCCCTGACTGAAATTGAAGCATCGCTACCTGATGGTGTGGTATTAAATCGTGATGGTTTCCGGCAAGCGGACTTTATAAAAACTTCAGTCGATAATGTTATTAGTAAATTATGGCAGGCATCTATCTTTGTCATTATTGTATTATTGCTTTTCTTAGTTAATGTTCGTGTAACCTTAATTACATTGACTGCTATCCCATTATCTTTAGCAGTAACTTTTATTGTGATGTGGCTAACGGATATGACGATTAATGTAATGACCCTAGGCGGAATTGCTATTGCTATTGGCGAGCTGGTTGATGATGCGATTATTGATGTAGAAAATGTTATGCGTCGTTTAAAACAAAATCAGTTGTTGCCAGCTTCAGAGAAAAAAACGGTTAGAGAAATTGTTTTTTCTGCCAGTAATGAAATTAGAAGCTCAGTTGTTTTTGCCACTTTAATTATCGTCTTGGTAATGAGCCCCTTGTTATTTTTGAGTGGACTAGAAGGGCGGTTTTTTGCGCCAATGGGGATGACTTACATTATTGCTATTTTAACATCTATGGTGGTTGCTATGTCGGTTACCCCAGCATTATGTTATTTATTATTTAAAAAGCAATTTTCTTCCAATACGGATAAAGTGCAAGAGAAGCAAGATAGCCAATTAGTTATTTGGTTAAAGAAAAAATACAAGAAGGTCCTAGATTACGTATTAAGGCGCCGAAAATTTGTAGTTACTTTTTCTTTAATATGTACATTGTTTTCTATATTACTAGCCTCGAGTTATGGTACAAGCTTTTTGCCAAAATTTAATGAAAGCACCTTTACCGTTTTTTTAATGGCACCTTTAGGAACATCACTTGACTCTTCTGAACGTTTAGGATTGCAGATTGATAAACAGCTGATTGCAATACCTGGTGTTAAATCAGTGATACGACGTACAGGGCGAGCTGAACTTGATGAGCATGCTGAGCCACCAAGTAATTCAGAAATAGAAGTTTCTTTGCGAAAGAATGTTTCTATGGAAAAAGTGAAACAAGATGTTGATAAGGTTTTAGATGCAATTCCGGGCATTAATACGATGATTGGTCAGCCTATTGAACACCGCTTATCACATATTCTTAGTGGTACGCCTGCAGCTATTGCGATTAATGTTTATGGTCCTAATATGGAGCAGCTCAGAACCTATGCAAAATTAATTGAGGCTAGGATTAAAGTGGTTAAAGGCGCGCGTGATGTAGTTGCAAACCGCGAAATCACTATAACAACTGTACCAATTAATTTTAGGCGTGATGACTTAGCCAATTGGGGCCTAACAATGGAGAGTGCTAATCAGCAAGTTAATGCCGGCTTTTATGGTTTAGTTACTGATACGGTGCAAGATGGTATCCGCCGATATCAAATAGTTGTTCGCTTAAAACCCGAAGCACGTAAAACAATGGATGATATCAAAAACTTTATTTTATATAACTCAAATGGCCAAAGAGTTTATTTAAAGCAGGTTGCTGATATTGGTATTGAAGACGCATCCAATTTAATTGTTCGTGAAAACACTCAACGTAAAGCAACCATTTCTTGCAATGTGGCTGAGGGTTATAACTTAGGTGATTTAATTGTTGAAATACGCAAAGCTGTCGCACCTCTGATTAAAGAGCCGGGTTATTACATTAGTTATGGTGGTCAGTTTGAAGCACAACAAGAAGCGAGTAAAATTATCTTATCACTTGGTGGTTTAGTTATTCTTTTTATTTTGGTACTGCTGACTTTAGCATTTAACTCCCTCAAATCAGCTTTATTAGTGATGTTGAATTTGCCATTGGCTTTAATTGGTGGCGTTGTTGCGGTTTATTTAAGCGGTGGTAATTTTGTGCAAAATTTTAGTGTGATTTTTCAATTATCAGATCAACAGTATGTTACGCCAGTTTTATCTATTGCTAGTTTGGTTGGTTTTATTACGCTTTTTGGTATCTCAGTTCGTAGTGGCATTTTATTGGTTAAAGAATACCAGCGTTATGAACAAAAAGGTGAATCTGTAATCAATGCGATTTTAAAAGGTTCATTGGAGCGTTTATCGCCTATTTTAATGACAGCTTTAACCGCAATGTTAGCGCTTATCCCTATGGCTATGGGGCTTGGCAAGCCTGGTAGTGAGTTGTTAGCACCATTGGCTATCGTTGTACTGGGCGGACTAATTACTTCGACTGTTTTAAATTTAATTGTTGTGCCAGGAGCTTATGCCTGGGCTTTTGAATCAAGCAAAGAAGGTAAAGGTAATTAATAATTCTATGTCGAATAATGATTTTTTATAAACACAATCACTCAATAGGAGAAACTATGAAACTTAAAAATTTAATCACTATTTTAATTGTTGGTGGCTTTGGCTTAATGCTCAGCTCGGGTATTTCTTATGCACAAAGTCAAGAAGATAATAAAGCAGAGAACTCAAACACTGGACATGTCGTGTCGGAGAATGAGTACGAGCTGATGGATATGGGAAAGCAGAACGTAGGTGGTTGGCAAGTTATTGCTGTAAGATACCGTGGTGTTCATAAAGGAAAAGGCTATGATGAAGCTGAATTATCAGTTACGCCTCTTAAAGCTAGTGATGACAAAATATCAGCAATACGTGGATGGTTAGGTGATCAAGACTCTGATTCATTAAGGCATAAGCTTCATGGTCACTCTCATGGTGGCCCAGAGTTGCATTATGGAATGTCTGTAAAACCTGAAGAGGGTGATGATACGACTCAATTTTCTGCAGAAATTGAAACAGAAAAAGGCAAGAGCTTTTTAGTTACGTTTAAATTTACAACTTGGAAAAAGATGAAAAATTAATAGCTTGTTATATATGGCAATGAATTTTTAAAGCTTATAAGCCTAATCAAAATAATATTTTGGTTAGGTTTTTTTGGTTAATTTATCGCTCAATTTTACATACCAAGCGATTAAACATAAAATAGCGCCTTTTAGTTTTAGAGACATAATTCTTTATGTATCGCTTATTAGCTTTTTGTTGTTTACTGACTTTTAATATAGCAAACTGTTATTCTCATGATCTTGATGAGGATGAAATTAGTTATTTAAAACAGACTCTTCGAGAGCAGGGTATTCTAAATCCCTACACATCACCCGTTTTTGCACGTTATAAGTTAAAAATACGCAATGGTTCTGGCCGTATTAATAGCGACTATATGCCAGCTCAACAACTAACTCAAAAGCCAGGTTTTTTTACGGTTTTTATTGCTTATGTTAAATTGGGTTTTGAACATATCTTGCCAAAAGGATTAGACCATATTCTTTTTATTCTAGGTCTATTTTTATTTTCTGCTCGCTTTAAACCATTACTCTATCAAGTGACGGCTTTTACTTTAGCTCATTCAATAACCTTAGCGCTTTCTATTTATGGTATCTTTAGCTTACCTAGTCATATTGTTGAACCCTTAATTGCACTTTCGATTGTTTACGTGGCGATTGAAAATATTGTAAAAACTAAATCTCATAATTGGCGGCCTTTGATTGTTTTTGCTTTTGGTCTTTTACATGGTTTAGGGTTTGCAGGCGTATTATTGGAGCTTGGTTTACCTAAAGATGGTTATTTATTAGGTTTATTTGCTTTTAATGTCGGTGTTGAGCTAGGTCAATTGGCTATTATTGCATTAGCATGGTTATTAGTTTGTCGGATATACCATTGCAATTGGTATACTAATCGGATTATCATTCCTTGCTCGATGGTCATTGCCTTGATAGGTACTTATTGGTCAATTGAACGGATTTTTATGAGTTAATAATTACAGCTTTAGTGAGCCGAATTATCTCTAACTTCAGCTCATTTTTTTAATTTAATTTTTTGGTAGGGGAATCTTATGTTGAATAAACTAAGCTTAGGCTTGCTACTTACATTAGTAGTAACTGGCTGCTCAAATAACGATGGGCAAAAGCCTGAAGATAAATCAATCAAACAAGTGAGTGAAGAAATCGCTCAATCTGATACTAA
>CAYPMT010000065.1:0-13957 GCA_964411875.1 uncultured Kangiellaceae bacterium | reverse complement strand
TAAAATAAATCAACTTCTTCTTTGGCTTTAGCTGGTCCTTTTTGTGGTCTGGAGTCGACATCCCAGTTTTTATCATTGAAATCAAACTGGTCTAAGAGTCCTTTAAGTCTTTCAGCAAGACTTTGTAAATCATCTGCAGAAACACCTTGTTGTTGACTTCGGCTAATCACATCCTGGTTAAGTTCGACAACGGAATGGATTTCACCTTGTGCCTTGCTTGAAATATCTTTTTGTCGGTTTGAAGCGCCAATTAAATTATTTGATAGCTCATTAATGGAAGCAATAGAGTTAAGAGTTTTGGTTAGTTGTTCTGATGATTCGTTGGATAACTCAAGAGTTTCTGTTGACGATTTAGTGCCAACATCCATTGATTGACTAACAGCATTAGTACCTTCTTGAATACGAGCAACCATATCGCGTACTTCTTGCGTTGAAGCCCCAGTTTTTTCTGCGAGTGTTCTTACTTCATCGGCAACAACAGCAAACCCTCTGCCTTGTTCACCTGCACGCGCAGCCTCGATAGCGGCATTAAGTGCTAATAGGTTGGTTTGATCAGCTATTGAGGTAATAACGTCGATAATATCATTAATTTGATTGCTATCTTTTTGTAGCTGCTCGATATGACTAGCGGCATTCTCTAAATGGCTTGATAACTGTTGAATGCTATTACTGGTTTTAGAGGCACCAACATGAGCTTCTTTGACGCTTTTATTTGATAAACTAACTTCTTCAAATATTTTACTGAGATCTTCATGTAATCCCATCGCCGCTTCAAAAACTTGAGAGAAAGCACCATTTAAATTATTACCCAGTTGTTCTTGGAGAATATTTTTCTGTTGCATGCTATGTTGTGTTTCATTCAGCTCTTCTGCCATAGGTTGTAAGCGAGCACAGGATGTGTAAATGTCAGTGAGCTTGTCATCAATTTGCTGCATTTGATCGTTTAACGCGATGAATACAGTGTTAAATATTCCACCTTGTTTTGGGTCAAAGCGAGACTTGATATCAATTTGATCGCCTTGCATGAGTCGAGCCTCATGTTCAAGTAGGGAGTTTATACCCAAGTAAACCTGTCGATAAACTTGAAAATAGCTGATGCCGGCGACCAATAGTGATGTGGATGCTAATATAACTATTTGAAGCCCGGTCAGTTCTGTTGCGGCTATTAAGGCAATAGCACCGATTAATAGAATGGCTGAACTGACTCCAAACAACCGTATAAATAAACCAGCTGAGGTTAATTCTTGGCTTGCTACTTGTGGTGACGAATTAATAGCTTGCGTCATGACTACTCCAGTTTTTTATAAATAAAATCAATTTTCTGTGGTAAGTAATTTTTGATAGTGAATTACCACGAATAAAGGCACTAGTATCAGTGAACCTCATGTCTATGTATAAAAATATAGGAGATATTTTATTTTTTCGCGAATAATTCTTCGCTGAAATTTAAAATTTTTTAGAGTTCGTATAAAGCGTCTCTTTAAGGCGACTTATTAAGAAGACTGTTGACGTAAAAATATCAGTTCATCCTGAGTACTAGATTTTTTATCAAAATAGTAACCATCGAGATCAAATTGTTTAAGCTTTTCTGGGCTATCTATTTGATTTTTAATAATAAATTGGCTCATTAAGCCTCTTGCTTTTTTGGCGTAAAAGCTAATAATTTTAAACTGGCCATTTTTATAGTCCTTAAACTGGGCTGAGACAACTTTTAAACCAAGCGATTTAGTATTAATGGCCTTAAAGTATTCATTTGACGCTAGATTTAATAATATAGGCTGTTTATGTTTGGAGAGCTCTTTTTTCAAGTGTTGATTTAATTGGTTTCCCCAGAATTGATAAAGATTATCACCCTGTTTGTTTTTAAATTTTGTGCCCATTTCTAGGCGGTAAGCCTGGATCAGGTCGAGTGGCTTTAAGATGCCATAAAGGCCTGAGAGGATTCTTAAGTGTTTTTGGGCAAACTTAAAGTCGCTTGCATTAAAAGATTCCGCATTAAGTCCTTGATAAACATCACCTTTAAAGGCAAGCATGGCCTGACGGGCATTATCCAAAGTAAATGGGGGTTTAAATGTTTGAAAGCGATCATAGTTTAATTGTGCTAGTTTATCACTCAGCTTCATAAGAGAGGCAATATCTTGAGGGGCAAGCTTTTTTAATTGTGTGATGAGCTTTTTAGACTCATCCAAAAACAGTGGTTGAGACTTTTGTTTGGTCACTAAAGGGCTTTCAAAGTCGAGGCTTTTGGCTGGTGAAATTACAGTAATCATTCGATACGAATTCAAGGTAAATTTAAATTACTGTCTAGAATACCAAAAATAAAACTGAATTGCGTTTCAAAATGTGTTGATGCCAAGATACAGACATATGGATATATAGACGTCTAGATGTTTTTTTGTTATTGTTCTACTATCATTTAAATGGAGCATCGCTATGCCACTGGTTCGTTTTTCTAAATTACCGACATTTGATCGGCTAATGAATGAGCACCATGATGTTTTGCCACTTGAAAAGGCTAAACATCAAGACATCCGTGAATTACATGTTGGTTTATTGAATATGATGCCAGATGCGGCTTTGCAGGCAACTGAACGTCAGTTCATGCGTTTGGTTGGCGACTGTAATCAAATTGTACAATTTTATGTCCATCTGTTTACTTTACCTTCAATTAAACGTTCATCAGAAGCTCAATCCTGGATTGATCAGTACTACGAAGATTTTGAGTCGATTAAACAAATAGGGCTTGACGCATTAATTATTTCTGGTGCGACACCATTGTCTGATAATCTTGAGCAAGAAGACTTTTGGCCCATGTTAACTGAAGTGATTGATTGGGCTAATGAAAATGTTACTTCGACTTTGTGCGCATGTTTTGCCTCTCATGCCGTTTTGCAGTACCTTTATGGAATTAAGCGCAAGCCTATGCCGCAAAAAATATGGGGCGTGTATGAACATCGTTTGAGTCAGGCGGGGCATCCGCTAACTCGACACATGAATACCCGCTTTGATGTACCTCATTCAAGATTTAATCAAGTGACTTATGAACAGTTACAGGAAAAAGGAGTGATTACTTTAGCCGAAAGTGAAGAGGTTGGTGTCCATTTGGCTGTTAGTCATGATGGTTTGAGAATGATCTTTTTTCAGGGACATCCAGAGTATGACCAAGTCAGTTTGCTCAAGGAGTATAAGCGAGAAATTGATAGTTGGTTTGATGGCCGCCGTCATGATTATCCTCCTTTTCCAGAGCATTATTTTAGCGAACCAGTTAAATTAAAATTAACCCAATATCGACAGCTATTAGAGAGGGTTAAAGCTACTGAAGAGCTTCAAGGTAAGGGCATAAATTATCCTGAGTGGCCGGAAGACTGGTTGTTAGAACGACTAGATAATACTTGGCGCGATACGGCGCTATCTATTTTTAATAATTGGCTAGGTTTGGTTTATCAATTGACTCATAAGAATCTTAAAATTCCTTTTATGGAAGGCGTTCAGCCCGATTCACCACTCGATGGCTTGTGATTATTTAGTTAAGATCAACAGGGCTTAGTTTTTTCTAATTTTGAATCAATATAATTTTGAAATTAGACGTGATTTTATCTCAAAAGTTATGTAGGATTACGCCTTATCAAACAAGACTGTTGATTAACTATCAATACTTGACTATCTTCTCATTAGTTATCTAATGTTGTCAGCTGTATGATGAGAAAAGACTATGCGAAAAGACGATAAGCAACCGCCCGAAAATATTGAACGCAAAAATCGAGTCTATCAGGGTGAATCCGGTTGGTATTTTACTATTCGACAAGGAGCTGCTTTTGGCCCTTATCAAACCAAAGAAGAAGCCTTAAAAGGTTTATCCAGTTTTACCGAATTATTGAATCAGTAGTAATTAATAGCCGAGCTATTCAACAATATTTAAAATAAACGGGATACCTGGCCATACCTGAATATGCAAATCAACCCGCCAACCAGTCAGTGCGTCATCCAAATTAATATTCTCAAGGTTTAAGTCATTAAGCGTTAGGTTTTTTAAATCATTAAATGATGGCAAGTTTGCTATTGATTCAAATTCTAATTTAATGGTCTTTTCCTGATTAGCCGGAACCTTAAAACCCGTTAATTCAACTTTAGCTATATCGTAGTTTGATTTTTTTATAATAACCTGAGAGTTTTCAACAGCAATAGGAAATTCAGTTGGATTTTTAATTGACATATTCATTGAAAAATTACCGAGAAGCTTACCACTCACAACTTGTGAAAAAGTTGGGCCTTCAAAATTAACGCTGGACCAGTTTGGTGTGTAACCTGCTTTTAGTAATTGACTTTTGTGGTGTAAGCTTTTAATGAGTTGAGCATGCAAAAATAATCCGGCAATTAGAATGCCACCTAAAATAGACCAAGTAATCTTGCCTATAGTCGGGTTAGTTAAAGCGGTTTGTTTAACTAATGGATAAAACTGGCTGGCAATATAAGTTCCAACAGGAATTGCAAGGGTAAAAAGTATCAAGTTAACGAAGAATAAAATGCTTGAAGCTTCAATTAACGTGTAATTATCGAGTGATAAAATCCACTGGCTGAGTAGAACAACCGGCAAACTAAAAACCAAACCAAAAGTGGTAGTTGTGAAAAAACGTTTTGAAAGCACTTTAATAATTGCATTGTAAGTCATTCGGTGTCTTTGTAAACCTGGTGCAATAAAGTCTAAACCAAAAGTAAAAAACAAAAATAAGTAACTTAGAGTAATCGATAAAAATTTAGTTGAGTCATAAGGGTAATAACCAATGAAAAGAATAACTACTTGAGTGGTTAGATAGATAATTAACAGTTTACTTTCTTCCCAGGCTTGTTGAAGAAGAGGTAACTCTTGAGGTTTATCGTCTAATAGTTCAGCATCATTTTCATAAACTGCAGAGCACTTTTCTTTTAGTGGAAATAAAAAAATCGAAGCGATAACTAAAGAGGCGCCAATAATCATATTACCTATAACCGGCTTTGCTTGCGACTCAAACAAAAAATCAGCAAGAAGCTCTGAAATAGCATGCCAGGACTCAGGAAAAAAGTAATTAAGTAATAGCTTTTTTATATGGTCTTGATTCTCTATCAGAATACCAGTAACAATAGAGAAAATTACTAAGCCAGCAATCAAATAAAGCGCGAGCCAAATAAAGGTTGGTTTTTTTATTAGCAGAAGGCTTTTAAATGAAAGGGTAGTCAGTTGTAATTGCTGTAATAATGTCATAATTAATAGTATTTAAATGAGAGAGCTATTCACGTAACGAATAAGAATCCATTTTATTCATTTTTAATATAACTATTCTCGTGTTAGTCAAGAATTCAATATGATAGTTATATAGCTTAAATAGCAACTAACTATATAGGTTGAAATAAGTTAAATAGGTTAAAAATAACTCAAGTCGAAGTGTAGCATAAATTAAACATTTGGGATGAGCCTAATTTTCCTTCAGTTCAGATTGATTTAACCGTGTCTTTGCTGACGTTTCACATGACGATAATGATAAGTTTTTTTGTCAGTCTCGTTGCCGGATAAGTTTAATAAATGAAAATGACCTTTTAGTTTTGATTGCTTATAGTCTTGTTCGAGTGCTTGTAAAACGTTTTCATAGCGTTTAGGAAAAAGACAATGGGTTGCTTGAGCGACTAGTTCGTAGAGTCGTTTAAGATTAATTTGATGAGTTTGCTGAGTTTTTTCAAATAACCAGTGAGTAATTGCCATAAAGTTATCAAACGCTTGATTAGATAATAAATGACTCATCGTTTGATTAAATCGACCTGAGTTAACTATCATATCCCAATAGCGAGCAAAGCGATTAACTTGTTGCATTTCAGAAAAGTTAACGCGATCAGTACTAAGAATATTAAAGGGTGGTTGTGGGTTGAAGCGTAAATTAAATGCTTCAGTATGACGAATAATTGGACTACCTTTTAATCGCTTTAAAATGCCTAATTGGATTTCGTGAGGCTTACAAGCGTAAAGCTGATCAAAACTTTCTTGAAAGCTTTGTAATGTTTCTCCAGGCAAGCCAAAAATCAAGTCAGCATGAATATGTGCATGAGTATTACTTTTTAACCAGTTCAGATTATCTTTTGATTTCTGGTTATTTTGTTTTCGACTGATTAGTCGTTGTACGTCCGAGTTAAATGTTTGTATACCAATCTCAAATTGTAAGCTGCCAGGAGGAAACTGAGTTAAAACCGTTTTTAGTTTATCAGGTAGATGATCAGGGATAACTTCAAAGTGTAAAAATAATTTATCATCAAGTCGCTGTAGAAAAAAATCTAAAATAGCTAGAGTTGTGGCTATTTTTAAGTTAAATGTTCTATCAACAAATTTAAAGTGACGAGCGCCTCGTTGGTAGAGTTTATCCATTGCCTCGAAGAAAATTTCTAATTCGAAAGGGTAGGATGTTTTGTCGAGTGAGGATAAGCAAAACTCACATTTAAAGGGACAGCCGCGTGATGCTTCAACATAAAGTAGGCGATTACGGATATCTTCATCAGAATAGTAATCATAGGGAAACGCTAAATTGGCAAGTTCAATGGGTTTAGAGTTTAATATTTTTTTATCCGGTGGCGATGACTTAAGAATATCAGTACAGAGTTGGTAAAAACTTAGATCAGCTGCCCCCGTAATAACATAATCAGCATAATTTAAAATAGATTGAGAAACCGTTTCATAACTTACTTCTGGGCCACCTAGAATAATAATGGTTTCTGGACTGATGGTTTTTAGTTGGCTGACGACAGCTTCGGTTTCAATACTGTTCCAAATATAAACACCAAACCCAATAATTTTGGGCTTACATTCAAGAAGTTTTTCAACAATGTCAGTAGAGCGGTTTTGTATAGTGAACTCTTTTATTTGAGAACGTTCTTTTAATTCTTTTAAATTAGCGTGTAGATAACGTAGCCCAAGATTAGCGTGAATGTATTTAGCATTAAGTGTAGATAAAATAATTTCTGACATAGTAAAAGTTAGTTCGACATTTTATGCGTCGACTTTGACTCCCCACAAATCATGTTGATCGGCATGAATAATTTGTACCCAAACTTTATCACCTGGCTTAACACTCTGTTCATCAGTTAAATGAACAACACCATCAATTTCGGGTGCATCAGCATAAGTTCTACCAATAGCACCATCGCTGTTAACTTCATCGATTAGTACTTGATATTCCTGACCAATTTTTTGTTGGAGCTTTTGTGCGCTAATATCAGCTTGAACCGACATGAATTTTTCTAGACGTTGTTGTTTGATTTCTTCAGAAACTGGTTCAGGCAACTCATTCGCTTGAGCGCCATCAACCGGTGAATAAGTAAAACAGCCAACACGATCAAGCTGCGCTTCTTTTAAAAAACCTAACAGCTCTTCAAATTCTTGCTCTGTTTCACCCGGGAAACCAACAATAAAAGTAGAACGAATAATCAGTTCTGGGCAAATTTTTCGCCATGCGTTAATTCTTTCTAAGGTTTTTTCAATATTACCGGGTCTTTTCATCAGTTTAAGAATTCGTGGACTAGCATGTTGAAAGGGAATATCAAGATAAGGCAAGATTTTTCCTTCAGCCATCAATGGAATAACATCATCAACATGAGGGTATGGGTAGACGTAATGTAATCGAACCCAAACACCCATTTTGCCGAGTTGTTCGCAAAGCTCAAGCATGCGTGTCTTCACTGGCATACCATTCCAAAAGCCTGTGCGATACTTTAGATCAACACCATAAGCTGAAGTATCTTGGGAAATAACCAGCAACTCTTTTACACCGGCATTCACCAGTCGTTTAGCTTCATCAAGGACATTGCCAATAGGGCGAGAAACTAAATCACCACGCATGGAAGGAATAATGCAAAAAGTACAACGATGATTGCAGCCTTCCGATATTTTTAAATAGGCAAAATGTTTAGGCGTTAATTTAACACCTTGTTTTGGCACTAAATCAATAAAAGGATTATGTTTTGGCTTTTCCACATGCTGATGAACTTGATTTAAAACTTCCTCATAGGCATGGGCACCACTAATCCCCAAAACCTTTGGATGAATTTCTCGTATTTCATTTTCTTTCTTTCCGAGGCAACCTGTGACAAGTACTTTGCCATTTTCGTTAATAGCTTCACCGATAGTATCGAGTGACTCTTGAACCGCACTATCAATAAAGCCGCAAGTGTTAACGATCACTAGTTGGGCATCGTTATATTGATTAACCACTTCATAGCCTTCAGTACGAAGTTGCGTGAGTATTCGTTCAGAATCAACTAAGTTTTTGGGGCAGCCCAGAGAAATAAAACCGATTTTTGAATTGCTCATTTTTGAAATCTATTAAATAAAAACATTTTGGATATACAAGGACAAAACATTTTAACATTAAAATGAGTTATAAATTGTACTATCTTTTTGAAAATAAAGTGTATAAAAAACAACCTGTTTGTTTGGTTTTTTATTCAGTTGGCATTCATTTGTATAACGCTATGATTGCTCACGCATTAAAAATTTGATGTGTGTTTAATATATGCACAAAAAAATAACCAACCATTAGAGGTATAAAATCATGAAAATTAAACAATCTTTATTAGTAGGGTTAAGCTTATTTTCAGCTAGTGCAATGGCTGATACTTTCAATCATCAGATTGATTTATATTATCAAGATCAAGATCTTGATGCTGGTAGCCAGGATCAAATTAAATTGATGGGACATCACTATTTAAATACTGTTGATACAGCTAATACAGCATGGGATGAAGCTGAGTTTATGGGTAGAGGCACTAACATTAACTGGGATTATACTGATACAGATGGTGATGATTCTCCTTACGGTATTGGTTTTGAGTATTATGGTGATTCTAATAATAACCTTTACGCTGCGTTAAGATATCAAGATCCAGATACAAATGCAGATGAAGTGATTGCAGGTGAGTTCGGTTACTTTGTTGCAAGAAATACCTTAGTTGCTATTGCTACCTCTGATGCAGATGATGCGCCAATCGTTGTACGTGCTAAGCATGTTGCTGAGTTAGGTAATGGTCAGTTTTTCAATGTTGAGGCGAGTATTGATGATGAAGAGAATGATGTTACAGTCTCAGGCGACTACTACTGGTCACCACAAACAAGCATTGGTTTAACGCTTACTTCTGCTGATGCAGAGTCTGCAGCAATTACATCATCTAGTGAAGGAGCTATTGCTAATGATTATGCATTAGAGTTTAAACATTACTTCAATTCACAAGTTGCAGTTAAAGTTGGGCTAGCTTCTGGTGAAACTACGGTAGAGAATGATTTAGGTTCAGCAGTGGCAGATGTTGACACTATGACTATTGGATTTACTGGTCGTTTCTAAGCCACTTTTTAAAGCTTAGTATGATAAAGCCCCGCTTATGCGGGGCTTTTTTTATGTTTAAATTTGGTTTATATTGTTTTGGCTGTTTTTTATTAGCATAAAGCATTAATAGGTTAACCTGGTTTGTAAGAATAAATAATCATCAGAGGAATAAAAACATGAAATTTAAAAAAGCATTATTAGTTGCATTGGGTTTATTCGCTACAGGTGTTATAGCGAGTACTTATCAAACTCAAGTTGATCTTGATTATATTGATATTGAAGATACTGCTGACTCAATTGGTCTTACAGGAACATGGCATGTTGAGCCAGTTGAGACGGAAAATACTGCTTGGGCAGAAGCGGCTTTTATGGGAAGAAAAAGTAACTTTTCGGTTAATTATGCAACGGCTAGTTTTGAGGCCTCAAATGCCGATGATATTGCATCTTATGGTCTGGGTTTTGAATATCTAGGTAATAATGGCACTAATTTATATGCAGAATTTCGTTATGGTGATACTGATGTTAATGGTCAAGACTCTGTTATATCTGGTGCAATTGGTTATTTTTTTGCAAGAGACTGGTTAATTAAATTATCAACATCTGACCAAACTGACGCACCAGTTATTTTGACGAGTAAATATATTGCTGATTTAGGGCAACAGTTTCTTAATCTTGAGCTAGTCACTGACGATGAAGAAAACGACTTAACAGCAATTGGTGATTTTTACTGGTCACCACAATCGAGTGCAGGACTTGAGCTTTCTACGGCTGAAGGATTCAATTATGGTATTCGTCTTCAGCATTTCTTTATGCCAAATGTTGCTGCAAAACTAGTTTATCAATCTTATGATGCAGATTTTAACGGTTTCATTACTTTGAATGGTTTTGATATACCTTTAGGTGGTGGTTCAGCAGATTTTGATATCATCAATCTATCTCTTATTGGTCGATTCTAGTTACTCTGAGTAGAGATTAAGTCATAAAAATAATTTATAAACTTGCGTTAATAGCTCTCGATTAATTTTTTATCGAGGGCAAATACCCGACTGTTATCAATAGCCGAACACTTAAAAATCACCAAAACTTCATTGAGTTTATGCCAATTAACTTTTTGACATAAAGCCACGTAAGTAAGTTTGATATACACAAAGTTAGTGATGTTGATACGGCAGCACCAATCACACCAAACATTGGAATAAGTGTGATGGCCAATAGGCATGAAATGATTAGAGTTATAAAATTGATATTGCGGTAGGTTTTTTCAAAACCATTCATTGTTAATAAATAACCAACGGGGCCGACAATTGAACTGATTGTTCCGCCAATAACCATTATTTTTAGTAGTAATGATGCTGAGTCATACTCACTACCAAAAAAGCTGATTAAAAAATCGGCACTAAAAAAAACGAATAAACTCAGACTTATTGCTACCAACCAGAGAATTTTTGCCGTATTTGATATCAGTTGTTGCAAAGCTTGTTTTTCTTTTTGATGATCAATTCTAGCAAGTTTAGGTGCAACCACATTATTTAAAGCGACAAGGAAAAATGAGCAAACAAACGATATGCGATGGGCAACACTAAACTGAGCATAGTCCGCATTACTAACAAAAGCCGCTAAGATAAAGACTGCAGCATACTTGTTAAGTTGTTGAATGAGTTGAACCATAAACAAAGTTATAGAAGAAGACTTAACTTCTTGCTTTATGGCTTGACTCGTTGATGCGGGAGCACGTTTAAGATAATGGGTAATAATAACACTTATAATAGCAATTGAAATTGAGCCTGCGATAAAGAAAGCTAGGTAAGGGTTAAGTGTGTTTGTGAAATATTGAATTGTTAAAATAGCACCAAAAATAAGAGGGATTAAGGCATTTTTAAAAAAAGAACCAAGGATAGGATTGATTGTTGACTGAAGACAGCAACCCACTAAAAAAGTTAAAGCAATGCCTGGAATAGTAAAGAAAATCATTCCATTATCTTGCTTGCCCACCATGTAATTCCATAGGTACAGTGTAATAGCAATAATCAACGAGACTAATAAAACCCACAGAAGACTATTTTTTAAAAGCCAGGCTAAATCTGATTGATATTGGGGAGCAGATAGTTTTTCACTAAACCGAATCATTGGGTTGTCCAACCCGGATCTAACAATGATAGAGAAGAATGTGACAATGGAAAATAAAAAGAAAAATTTTCCTGCATCATCAATGCTCAGTGTTCTGGCAACAAACATAGTGATTAAAAATGTTGTTGAAACGGCGACTGATTTTATAAGAAGAGTCCCTGCGCCGCTTTTTAGTAATGCTTTAATATTCATTTAAATAATCACATATCTAATAAAGGTAACATTCTTCTAACGCTTAAGTTAGAATTCTTTTATTACTTTATTGGTTAAAAATAAAGCTGAGAGAATTTTATTTATTCCGAATTTGGTTTATTTTTCAGGTAGCTTTTTAAAGCCCATATTAAACAAGGTAAAACCAAAAATATCAGAATATTGCTCAATCGTTTTAGAAACAGGCGTGCCTGCACCATGTCCGGCATTAACTTCTATACGAATTAATGTGGGCAATGAACCTGCTTGTTTATCTTGTAGCTCAGCAGCAAACTTAAATGAATGAGCAGGAACAACGCGGTCATCATGATCGCCTGTTGTGATCAGGGTAGCAGGGTAACTAGAACCTCGATTGACATTATGAACCGGTGAATAGTTTTTAAGGTATGCAAACATTTCTTTACTTTGTTCTGCAGTACCATAGTCATAAGCCCAGCCAGCGCCAGCCGTAAAAGTATGATAACGCAGCATGTCTAAAACACCGACGCCCGGTAAAGCGACGCGCATTAACTCAGGGCGCTGAGTCATAACTGCACCCACTAATAAACCACCATTAGAACGACCACTAATAGCTAAGAAGTCTTTAGAAGTATAATTTTTATCAATTAAATACTCAGCGGCCGCAATAAAATCATCAAAGACATTTTGTTTTTGCATTTGAGTGCCGGCAATATGCCACTCTTTTCCATATTCGCCACCACCACGCAAATTTGGGACGGCATAAATACCACCTTGTTCAAACCAAACGGCATTAGCAATACTAAAGTTAGGCGTTAAATTAACATTAAACCCGCCATAACCATAAAGAATTGTGGGGTTTTTACCATTAAGTTCAATCCCCTTTTTGTGAGTAATCATCATTGGAACTTTGGTTCCATCTTTTGAGGAATAAAAAACTTGTTTGGAGACATAATTATCGCTATTAAACTTTGCGGCTGACTTACGATAAACATCTGATTTTCCACTAGCCGCAGTAAAGCTATAGGTGGTGCTCGGCGTTTTATAGTTTGTGAAGCTATAATAAAGTGTCTTGTCGTTTTTCTCCCCACTCAAGGCTGAAGCTGTACCTAGGTCAGGTAATTCAATTTCCCTTATTTTTTTTCCTGAGTAGTCGTATTGAATAACCTTGGAAATAGCATCTACCATATAGTTAGCAAAAATATAGCCAGAGCCAGTTGATGGCGTTAAAACATTTTCAGTTTCAGGAATAAAATCAACCCAATTGTCAGGCGTTGGTTTTTGAGCATCAACAGTGACAACTTTTTTGTTAGGTGCATTGAGATTGGTGACTAAAAACAGTTTGCTAGCTTGATTATCTATGATACTCGTATCCGAATCAAAATTATCATTGATAGTAATGAGTGAGGCATTCTTTTGAGTTAAATCTTTAATAAATAATTTATTGCCAGATGTAGAAGTAGCAGAAGAAATAACTAAGTATCGATCATCCTCGGTTGTTTCTGCCCAAACGTATCGAGATTTTTCTGCTTCGCTAGCACCATAAATAACAGGGTCGTTTTTCTGTGCTTGTCCGAGTTTATGATAGTAAAGTTTGTGTTGATCAGTTTTAGCAGAAAGCTCACTGCCTTCAGGCTTATCGTAGCTTGAATAATAGACCCCCTCACTCCCTTTCCATGCAATACCTGAGAACTTCACATCAATTAATGGTTCTTCTAGCACTTTTTTTGTTTCAACATCCATGATAATGATTTTGCGCCAATCACTACCACCTTCTGAAATTGAATAGGCAACAATTGAACCATCTTTTGAAAAGCTTAAAGTATCTAAGGATGTGGTGCCGTCATCACTAAACTTATTAGGGTCTAAAAAAACTGTTGGCTCACTATCGGCTTTTTGTTGGTAAACGACAGATTGATTCTGCAAACCATTATTTTTATAAAAATACGTATATTGACCTCGAGTAAAAGGCGCGCCAACTTTTTCAAAGTTCCACAGCTCTTCAAGTCGCTGCTTTAATTGCTCTCTATAGGGAATTTGATCAAGATAGCTAAAAGTGACTTTATTTTGCTGCTTTACCCACTCTTCAGTTTGCTTACTTCTGTCATCCTCCAACCAACGATAAGGATCGGCAACTTGAGTACCAAAATAAGTATCGACAACATCACCTTTATGGGTTTTAGGGTAGTGAACTTTAGCGTAGAGAGTTTCATCTAGATTATTTAGAGCAGTCATTTCGGCACCTTCACTTCTTGTCGATTCTTTTTCATCTACTTTGGTTGTTTCGTTTGAACAGGCAACTAATAGACTAGCTAAAAGTAGCGTAA
>CAYPMT010000064.1:0-14103 GCA_964411875.1 uncultured Kangiellaceae bacterium | reverse complement strand
CTATCAAAATTCCATTTTTAACAACTCACCTAAATCCGGTTGCCAGGAAAAATTTTCTAATTTAACCCGATTATTAAGCACAACAACACCTTCTTCTTGTAATAAGCCTTTTTGTTTTTCGGCTTGGTGACTACCTGCACTAAATGCAAGCTGGCCGCTACTTCTTAATACTCGATACCAGGGAATATTTAATTCTTTAGGTGCATAGCCTAGCGCTTTGCCAACTAATCTGGCTCGCCCTGGCAAACCAGCCAAATCAGCAATTTGGCCATAGCTAGCGACTTTACCTTTGGGGATCTGGTAAACTGTCTGCCATATTTGCTGTGCTTTTTGCTGGTCAAAACCCATAACCAAAAACTCGTAACTTGCGATTAACCATGATAACGCCCGAACTATTTCACCAAACACTCACTCATTCGGCTAAAAATACGCCTGACGCTACCGCTTTAGTCTATAAAAATGCTGAGTTTAGCTACCACCAATTGCAACAGAAATCCAAGTTAATGGCAAGCCAGTTAGTTCAGCATGGTCTTAAGGTCAATCAACGAGTCGCTGTTTATTTACCTAAACAGCCAGAAGCGGTGACCAGTTTTTACGCGGTATCAATAGCAGGCGGTATTTTTGTTCCCATTAATCCTTTGTTAAAAGCACCTCAAGTTGAACATATTCTCAAAGATTGTGACGTCAGTATTTTAATTACATCAAAAAGCCGATATAACCAGTTGCAAGACAAACTTGATTTAACTCAACTCAATAAAATTATTTTAACGGATTGTTCAGTCGATGATACTCCTGAAAAAATGCTTTGTTGGGATGGTTTAATGAATAACAAAAACTCTCTCAACCAAATTATATTTCCAAGAAAAATCACTCAAGACATTGCAGCCATTTTATATACTTCGGGCAGTACAGGAAAGCCCAAAGGCGTTGTGCTTTCTCATGATAATTTTATTGCAGGTGCTAAAAGTGTTGCAAGTTATCTTGAAAATAATTCCAACGATCGTTTGCTTGCTGTTTTGCCCTTTAGTTTTGATTATGGTTTGTCACAGCTGACAACCGCTTTTATTTCCGGAGCAAGTGTTGTATTGATGGAATATTTATTGCCACGAGATATTATTAAGGCGATAGAAAAATATCAAATAACAGGCTTAGCTGCTGTGCCACCTTTATGGATTCAGTTATCGGAACTTGAGTGGCCAGAAAAAACAACGCAATCGTTACGCTATATTACTAATAGCGGTGGCGCTATGCCTCAAGCCATATTAAATCAGTTAATGGAACAATTACCAAAAGCAAAATTGTTTTTAATGTATGGATTAACTGAAGCTTTTCGCAGTACTTATCTTGATCCAAGAGAAATAAAAAATAGACCGACATCTATTGGTAAAGCTATTCCTAATGCTGAAATCTTAGTGATTAATGAGCAAGGAAAAATTTGTGCTAATGATGAACCAGGCGAATTAGTTCATCGTGGCCCTCATGTTGCTTTAGGCTACTGGAATGCGCCTGAAAAAACAGCCAAACGTTTTAAGCCTTTACCACAACCATTAGCCAATGGTTTAGTGCCAGAAATTGCTGTTTGGTCTGGTGACCAAGTCGTTAAAGACTCGGAGGGCTTTTTATATTTTATTGGTCGTCAAGATGATATGATTAAGTCATCAGGCTATCGGATTAGTCCATCAGAAATTGAAGATTGCGTTTATCAACATACCAGTGTTAGTGAAGTTGCTGCCATTGGTGTACCTCACCCAAGGTTAGGTCAGGCTGTGCTTTTAATTATAAAGCCAAGTGATGTTATAAAAAGTCATCAAACCGATGACTTTGATGAAAGTGTTATACTAAAACACTGTAAAAACCATTTACCTAATTATATGCAGCCACAAGCTATTCAATTAAAAGATAGTCTACCACGTAATCCCAACGGTAAAATTAACCGTACATTATTAATAGAAGAGTTTTCAGATTTGTTTAGGATAAAAAATCATCATGACTAATCAAATGCCCAATCATTCGCCAATGAATCATTTTAAAACTCAAGGTAATGAGCTACTGGTTAATGGACAAGCTATTAGCTTACTTAAACATCGAGCCGGACAAACGCCGTTTTATGTTTACGATCGTAGTGTTATCGAATCGAAAATTAATCTTCTTAGAGAAAACTTAAAATTAAATTTACATTATGCGGTTAAAGCTAACCCAATGCCGGCTCTAGTTGATTTTATTAGTCATCAAGTCGATGGTTTAGATGTCGCCAGTGGCAATGAACTAACCATTGCACTTAACTCGGGGATATCACCCGAAAAAATTAGTTTTGCCGGACCTGGCAAACAAATCAATGAACTGACTATGGCAGTCGCTAGTGGTGTGACAATTAATGTCGAATCCTTTAATGAACTTGAGCGTATTGAAAAAATTAGCCAACAACTTGGTATACAAGCAAACGTGGCTTTACGGGTTAATCCTGACTTTGAATTAAAATCTTCCGGTATGAAAATGTCTGGTGGTGCTAAACAGTTTGGTATTGATGCTGAGCTTATACCTCAAGCAATGCAAAAAATTAAGGATTATAACCTTCACTATCGTGGCTTACATATTTTTACTGGCTCTCAAAATTTAAATGCTAACTCATTGCTGTCAGCTTATAACGAAATTTTCCAATTAGCCGAACAATTACAAGAGCATGCTCATAATCCACTTGAAATGCTTAATATTGGTGGTGGTTTAGGTATTCCTTATTTCCCTGGTGATAAACCTTTAAATATCGAACTTATTGCTGAGCCACTTAATAAGGCTATTGATGCATTTCTTAATCAACACCATTCAACTGAGATTATTATGGAGTTAGGGCGATTTATTGTTGCTGAGGCTGGGCTCTATGTATGTGAGGTTACTGATATCAAAAATAGTCGGGGAACAGACTTTGCGATTGTTAATGGCGGACTTCATCATCAATTAGCTGCATCGGGTAATTTTGGTCAAGTAATCCGTAAGAATTACCCGGTTGCTATTGGCAATAAAATGCAAGAGCCTACAAGTAACCCAGTACAAATTGTTGGGCCACTTTGTACCCCGCTGGATCTATTGGCTAATCAATACTCCTTACCAGCAATTGAAATTGGTGACCTAGTTGTTATTTATCAATCAGGCGCTTATGGTTTTAGTGCTAGCCCAAAAGATTTTTTAAGTCATCCGCTAGCGGCTGAGATTTTAGTTTAAACATAAAACACTTTGCTTAATTCATTGATTTATCATTGACTTATCCGACTATTTTCATTATGTTGCCACACATGCATACGTCCGATTATCGACCTTTTTGTGAAAAAATAAGCGACCGACTATCGCCTATTCTAATGTCTGCTATATAACAAAGGAACTTAGGTGAAGTTTTTAAATCAGTTGTACCAAAAAGTTGTTGCTATTCCTATCAAGCTCTTGGTTAAAAGTAAGATTTTACCTGAACAGCCCATTAAAGAACTCAATATTGATTTAGAGTCTCCCATTTATTATGTTTTACAAAGACGTTCAACAAGTAGTTTTTTAATGCTACAACAACAAGCCCTACAATTAGGCTTACCAGAACCCAAAATAATTAATCGAGTTGATGACGATATCCCTCAGGGTGGTGTCTTTTTTTTACAAAACAAACAGATTTTTGGTTTTATTGGAAAACCTGTAAAAAAGTATCAGCTATTATTAGACAAACTCCTAACATTACAAAAACAGGATATTAACCGTCAACACCAACTGGTTCCAGTATCTGTCTATTGGGGGCGTAATCCAGGTAAAGAAAACTCTTTATTTCGTTTATTATTTACTGACACTGAAAGTGCTAATCCAATAAGAAAGTGTTTTTTAATTCTTTTTCAAGGTAGAAATTCTTTTGTCAAAATATCTAAGCCCGTTAATTTTTCAACCGCATTAAAATCACAAATAGGCGAAAAAAATGTTTTAAGAAAGTTAACCCGCACCTTAAGAGTCCATTTTGAAAGAAATAGGCGCTCAGTTATGGGGCCGCTTATTAGTAATAGAAAAAATATTATTACTAATATTATAGTCAGCGATTACGTTAAGTCAGCAATTGAACGAGAGACTTACAAAAAAAATATTTCTGAGAAAAAAGCTAAACAACTGGCTGAAAGCTATGCCAAAGAAATCACTTCTAACTATTCTTATAAAACCATCCGAATTATTGAGTCCATTTTAACTTATTTATGGAATAAAATTTATGATGGAATTGAAATTAATCATGCAGAAAAAGTCAGGGAACTTGCTACAACTCACGAAATAATTTATGTTCCAAGTCATCGTAGCCATACAGACTATCTATTACTTTCTTACTCACTTTATCATGAAGGTCTAGTCCCACCTCATATTGCTGCTGGCATTAATTTAAATTTTTGGCCTGTTGGCTCAGTACTAAGGCGAGCAGGCGCCTTCTTTTTAAGAAGAAGTTTTGGTGGCAATAAACTTTATACCGCCGTCTTTAATGAGTATATTTTTCAACTTATGGATAGAGGAATTCCTCTTAAATTTTTTCCTGAAGGAGGTCGCAGTCGAACAGGTCGTCTTTTACCACCTAAAACAGGATTGTTATCTATGGTCGTACAAGGCTGTTTACGAGGAACAAGAAAACCAATTGCGTTGGTTCCTATCTATGTTGGTTATGAGCGAATGTTTGAAGGTAAAAGCTACATCAATGAACTTAAAGGCGCTAAAAAAGAGAAAGAATCATTTACACAGTTACTTTCATTGAGAAAAACACTTAAGGAAGCTTTTGGCAAAGTTTATTTAAATTTTGCCGAGCCTTTATTACTTAACGAGCATTTAAATCAACAACAACCTGATTGGCGGCAGTACCAAGGTAAAGATGACATTAAACCCGTTTGGTTAACTAGCCAAGTTAATGAACTTGCCAATCAATTAATGGAACGAATTAATACTTCGGCCACTCTCAATTCAGTGAGTCTAATGGGTTTAATTTTGCTTTCTACCGAACGTAATGCTATTGATAAGGAAAGTCTTAAATTTCAATTA
This sequence comes from uncultured Kangiellaceae bacterium, assembly GCA_964411875.1. Classification (GTDB taxonomy): domain Bacteria; phylum Pseudomonadota; class Gammaproteobacteria; order Enterobacterales; family Kangiellaceae; genus Aliikangiella. Next base: position 9,069 of record CAYPMT010000064.1, on the reverse strand, counting down.
CAGTTGCTTATTGAAATAAGTAAAAAGGCGCCCTATAGCAAAGATATCGATATACCTGAGGAACCACCAGAACAACTAATTAATCAAGCAAAAAAACTCGGTACTGTCACTAGCTCTCAAGATACCATGGGAGAAATTATTAGCACCGATAGCCAAATGGCTGCTTTATTAACTTATTACCGAAATAATATTATTCATGTCTTTATCACCTCAGGCTTAATTGCCAGTTGCTTTGTCAATCGAACATCAATCACCCAAGCAGCGTTAATTAAAGAAGTTGAAAGACTTTTTGCTTTTACCAAAAAAGATTTTTTTATTCATTGGGATAAAGATGAATACAAAAACTATATTAAACAAATTATTGATGTTTTTATTGAAGAAGAATTACTCGTATTAAAAGCCAAAACTCTTGTTAGAGCAGATGAAACTCATTTAGCCTATCACCAACTTTTTATTCAAGCTCAACTTGCTTATTCAAGCTTACAGCGCTATGCAATTTTATTGACCGCATTAACACTTCAAGGTGAGAAAAAATCTATTACACGTCAAGAGATTAATAAATTTAGTCAGCAAATAACCCAGCGAATTAGCGAGTTACAGCGACTAAAAACACCTGAGATTTTTGACAGGAATCTATTTCAAAATATGTTTAGCACATTAATTACTGAAAAGTACTTGATTGTTAACTCTGATAATACTTACGAGTTATCGCCTGAAATTATTGAACTGCAAGAATCTGTTTTAAGCAAATTAACCATTGATGCAAAATATTTAATTTATCAATCAGCTAGCTTTTTGAAAGACTAATTTGGATTATAACCATCTTGGTACGTTAGATTTATAGACTAAAAACTCTTCTCCAAATAGCTGTGTTAATGCTTTTTCTTCTGGCATTATTTGAAAACGATTTATATAAAGCAGAAAAGTCACGATAAAAATTATATTTAATGGTGATGCAAGGTAAATCATCCATGCCACTAAAAATAAAAGCAAACCAAGATACATTGGATTCCGACAATATTGATAAATACCTGAGGTAACTAACGATCTTGTTAACTGAGGTTTGATAGGGTTAATTGTTGTTTGAGCACGCCGAAATGAAATAATTGCGACTATATCAATACAAAATCCACAAAATAAAAAAACAATTGCACCGATAACACGCAGATTATTATTTATATCAATAACATAAAAATAATGGGAAAACTTCCACATTGCAACAGCTAAAGATAACGCGATAATTGGTGGTGGAATTTTATTTTCTAACCATTGCATAGTCGCTATGCCTAATGGTTTATGGGTAGTCTAAAACTAACTTCTAATCCACCTTGTTCTCGGTTATCAAGTTCAATTTTTCCACCATGCATTTCAGCAATACGATAAACAATAGCTAGCCCTAATCCAGAACCTTTTCCTGTTCTGGCACGCTCACCTCGTGCGAAAGGTTGAAATAAACGTTGTTTATCCATGGATTGGATCCCTTTTCCATGATCAATCACTTTAATGATAATACTTTTTTCTTGTACTTCGGTTTTAACAGTTACTGGCGGTGCTCCATAACGAAAAGCATTTTCAATTAAATTATTCAATAATCGTTTAATTGCAAATGGTTTGAAATAAACTTCTGGTAACTCTGTTAACTGCATACTTAGATCAGGGTATTGTTTCAGATAAGAAGCTGCCACTTGCTCAATTAATTCCGTTAAATTACCAACTTCACCCACTTCTTCATTACCAAAACGAATGTAACTAATAAACTGATCGATAATCGCATCCATTTCTTGGGTATCATCAATAATACCATCCTTAATTTCTTTATCATCTTTTGATAAAAACTCTGTTGCTAAACGTATTCGTGTAATAGGCGTTCTTAAATCATGGGAAACACCCGCTAATAATAGCGTTCGATCTTCTTCTAGTTGTCGAACATTTTTTGCCATTTGATTAAATGCGGAAGTCACTGCAATCATTTCGAATGGCCCAGTTTCTTTTAATTCTCCCGGATAGTCACCTCGACCTACTTCACGAGCAGCAAAAGCTAACCGTTTTAGTGGTCTATGCAATTGTTTGACTAGTAGCCATGCACCAGTCAAACTTAAAAATAAAATCATCGTGGTAAAAATAACTAACTCAGTAGGTCCCCTGCCGGCTTGATCATCAATTGGCATACGTAACCAAAGATCAGAAAAGTCTGTTTGATTTATCCAAACAAAAATACCATTATCTGCCTTTTCTACCGCTACATAAGTTTTATTACCTAAAAAATAAGCGGCTTGTTTACTCATGCTACGGTTATATTCGGCATTCTTAAATGCTTTGGGGTAACGATTACTATCTTCCCAATAAACTTCAATGGGTGTTTTATTAGCTAGACTGGATGAAATAACATATGACGCGCCAGGACTATAGTTGGTAAAAAAATTATTGCTTAAACCCAATAATTCTATTTGTCTTGAAACCATATACATCAGCATACGGTTATGCCTATCAACAATAAAATACTGAATCATAAAATAAGAAACGGCATGACTAATCACAAGCAAAACTGCAATGATTAAAGCATTCCTTCTGAAAAAACTTTTAGGTAATAAGCTCAAAATAATTATTCAAACAAACCTAAGATGATTGCACTAATATTTCTAACTCTTTAATTAAAGATGATTTATCCGTATTTTGCATGGCCTCTGATGTGAATATGGCATGTCTTTGCCCCTTAGGATTAATAACAAAAACTCTAGAAGTATGATCAATCATATAAAACTCTTCACTTTCATTGTTAATAGTATAAACTCCGCCCAATGAACGAACAAAAAGATCTATATTGGCTTTTTCTCCAGTAATACCAATAAATTCAGGGTGAAAATAATTTAAATACTTATTTAAGTGTTCAGTCGTATCCCGCTTTGGATCAACTGATAAAAAAACAACCTGCACTTTCTTTTGAGTTTCTGGTTTTAATTGTTTATAAATATTGGCTACATCAGTTAATAGCGTCGGACAAATATCCGGACAACTGGTAAACCCCATAAAGACTAAATTCCAATGATCATTAAAACGTTTTTCATTAAACTCATTGTTATTTTGATCAACAAACTTAAGGTCAGTCATTTCTTTTGTTTCAGGGTAAACTAATAACTGAGTGTATTGATAATTATTTGATGGGTTACAACCAGCTAATAAAAGCGCTATTAATAGACTTATTACAAATTTTTTAGTCGAAATTTTCATAAATAACTGCCTCAAAAAATATAGTTTTAGCCGATGTTATCAACCGCTGTTATCGGCAAATAACGATCAATTAACAAAGCTATAAACAATAACATTAAATAATAAATTGAATATTTAAAGGTATCCATAGCTATTTTTCTTTCTTGGCTGTATTTTAATTTAATCGCATAATATAAAAAAACCAATCCCAAAACGACAGCACTAATCAAATAAATTAAGCTCGACATACCGACTAAATAAGGCAATAAACTGGCAAAAATTAACAGTACTGTATATAGAACAATATTAAGCTTAGTAAATTGAATGCCATGAGTAACGGGTAGCATCGGAATATTTGCTTTAGCGTATTCATCTTTCCTAAAAATTGCTAAGGCCCAAAAATGAGGCGGCGTCCAAACAAAAACAATTAAAACTAATAAAAGTGCGTGTGGATGAATTTGTCCCGTATAACCGTCAACAGCCGTCCAGCCTAATAAAGGAGGTATAGCGCCACTTAACCCACCAATCACAATATTTTGAGGTGTGGCTCTTTTTAAATACATGGTATAAACAAAAGCGTAACCGACTAAACCTAAAAAAGTTAAAACCGCTGTTAATGGATTAATAAAATAAAATAACAAAAACATCGATGTGACTGATAAAACAACTGCAAACGCTATTGCTGATTTATTATCAATTTTTCCTGAGGCGACTGGACGCTTTGCAGTTCGAGCCATAATGGTATCAATATGCTGGTCAACAACATGATTAACAACTGCTGCCCCCCCTGCGGCAAATCCAATCCCTAGTGTTGCAATAATTAATATTTTTAATGGCACGCTGTCACCAGGAGCCATATACATACCAACAATTGCCGTTAATAAAATTAATGAAACCACTTTAGGTTTTGTTAATTCAAAATAATCTCGCCAACTAACACTGATATTATTAGTGCTCACTTTTTCCATTTAATTTATCTCCTGCTTTGTTTGATTAGCGCTTAAAACAAGCGTGACCAAACAAGCCATGACTACTACGAGCAAAGCACCTACGGCATTATGAGCTACGGCGTTAGCTAAAGGTAACTGAAAGATAATATTATTAACTCCAAGGGTAACTTGAATACATAACAAAATAGTTAATAACCAAGCAAATATTTTTAACACGGACAATGACTTTGTCTTGAATAAAGTAATAATCAAATAGAGTAATGCTAGACTTGTGGCTATTGCACCAATGCGATGACTGACATGAATTGCAATACGAGCGCTTTGATCAAGAATACCAAACTCATAAGTCTCTGCTTTTCTTCCCCAAAACTGAAAGGCATTATAAAAGTCGCTATTTTTTAACCAATTACCTTGGCAAATTGGTAACTCATGACAAACCATTGCAGCATAATTTGCTGATGTCCAGCCACCTAAAGCAACTTGTACAATTAAAATAACAAAGACTAAAAAAATTAACTTTTTTAAATGGCTAATCGTTGATAAATTACCTAACGGAGCATATTGCATCTGATAACGCAAAGCTAACGATGCCAGTAATGAAAAAGTGGCAATTCCTCCCATTAAATGCAACATCACAATCGATGGGTGAAGCTTAATAGTAACAGTCCACATACCTAGAGCGGCTTGGAAAATAATCAACACTAATAAAAAAGTAGAATGCTTGAGACTAAATTTTAGTTTATTTAACCAACTAATAATGGCTAAAGCCAACACTAATAAACCAAGTATTCCTGCAAAATAACGATGCACCATTTCAGGCCAAGCTTTTTCAAATTCATAAGGTGTGTCAGGAAAAGCTTGATTAGCTATTTCAATATGTTCTTCTTGGGTAGGAATATGCATAAAGCCATAACAGCCTGGCCAGTCAGGACAGCCTAACCCCGAATGAGTCAAGCGAGTAAAAGCCCCTAGAATAACAACAACTGCAGCGAACACTGTCGCAAATAAGGCTAAGTTTCTTGTTCGTTTATTTTTCATACAACACTCATCAATATTTTTTTAAACTAACCTAGTCTTGAGTACTTAAATAAGCGTAACAGATCGCTTCTTAATCCTTTACTCATAGCGGGTGCTTCTTGATTATTTTTAATTAAAGGATAACGCATAAAAATATTACCCAAAGGATCAACCAAATAAATCATATTAGCCGGTAAATCCTTATTTAGTTTGCCAGCTTTTACCAAGTTTTTTACACCTAAACTGGAATACTCACTATAAGCAATAGGAAACTCATGTGTCTTAAATTTTTCTGATTGCTGAGTATGAGGTAAAACAATCAGTGGATTAATACGGTCAGTTTCCTTACCTAAACTTTGATAAGTTTGATTAAGCATATACAAGTTCATTTCCAAACAGTCTGCATTGCATGAATTTGGTTCGATAACCACTAACCACCAATAGCGAGTTTCAAACTCTTTACCAGTAATTTTTTGACCTTTTTTTCGAATAAACTCAAAATCTTCTATATCTAAAACAAACTCTTGTTGAATAAGTTCACCATGATTTTTTGTAGCACTGGCAAACCAACCATTAAAATAAGCAACATAAGCAATAATTACCGGGAAAACAAATAGCACAAACAATGCGATAAGTGTTATTCGGTTTTTCCTAGTATTATTATTACGGGACTGATTTTCTAATTCATTAAAATCCACTTAATCACCTTTGCTAATTTTTTTTATACAAGCAAAAAAACTTATTATTAAGAGCGTCAAGGCCAAACCAAACCACTGTAAGGCATAAGCCAAATGTTTTTCAGGTGGCATATTGGTCCAAATCCACTGAGTATCAAGGCTCGCTGTATTATTATCACTCGTTAAACGCAAAACATAGTTTTCCAGAGACAAGTTATAGTCAGCTTCTAATTGCTCAAGAATTTTTTGGTCGAGCTTGGGTAACCTTAATACAGAACCCATTTTTTCAATTTCAGCGTTATCACCAAAAGCTACAGACTCAACAACTGGGTATAATCTTGCCGTTGTAAGCCATCGAGTTGGCGGTTCTTCAACAACAGGTAAAAGACTTCTATCATTGCCAGTCATTATCCAGCCACGATTAACTAACACTTGTTTTCCCGAGCTAGTATCCGTTGCAATATTAAAAACATGGTAACCATGTTGTTTATTTCGAACCTGATTCTCTAAAAAAAGAGTCCATTGCAAATCAGTCTCAAGTTCAAGCTCAACCGCCTGAAAAGCTTCAAGATCAGCTGCTGAGACTAGCTGCAGATTTTGCAACGGATTTTCTGAACCTTTTTCTAGCAGAAATATACGTTGCTGCTTTTCTTTAGATCGCTCTAATTGCCAAAAACCCAACTCATTCAATAACGTCTGTAATAATAAAAATATTATCATAAACCAAAGATTAATACGGATTTGATACCGGCCAATCGAATAATCAATGGAATGCTTAAAAAGCATAAACTCTACTGGAAATAGCTAACTGGGAAGCGTATTCTACCATTAAATTGCTCAGCAATTAATTAGCTTGGAAATTTATTTATATGATCATAAAAATCGTTATTCTTGCCTTTATGCTATTCATTTTATTTAGCCTGTTTAGAGGTCTTTATTTTCTGGCTACAGAAAAAGATAAAAGCTCGAAGAAAATGGTTAAAAGCTTAAGCTGGCGGATTGGTTTATCTATTTTGCTATTTGTTTTACTGATCATTGCTAATTATTTTGGTTTGATTGACATTCAGAGTGAATTACCTAAAGTCATTGAAAAGCCTAATTAGTTGATTTTTTTATCAATTAAGTCTTTATTCAACCATTCTTTGAGTTTCTACATCCCGTGTTCAAGCCACGGGATAACCAATTTTTTGGACTTTGTATAGATGCGACATGATGTTTTAAAACCTTCATAACGCTACTTGATAGCTGTATCTAATAAAGTTGTCAAAGCTCATGGTGAACAAACGAGTTTCTTTGAATTTTCAACAAAAGACTCAGTCAATAAGTGCATAGCGCCAGCGTCAAAAGCATTTTGCCTTCTTTTTTCGCTTTGAAAAAAAGAAGGTCGTACGCAAGCGAAGTGGTGCGAAAAAAGTATTTTTAACTAGAGTAGCCAGCTTACTAAAATAAATAGTTAAAGAGTAAAAACAAAAAAGCCAAGGAATCCCTTGGCTTTTATAATCAAATATTTACCTTTAATTTATATAATATAAACAAAGATAAACAAGAACAACCAAACCACATCAACAAAATGCCAATACCAAGCTCCCGCCTCATAGGCAAAATGATGTTTAGCCGTAAAATGGCCGCTAGCACAACGAATACTCAAAACAATCAAGAAAATTGTTCCTATAGTAACGTGAAAGCCATGAAAGCCTGTAAGCATAAAGAAAGTTGAACCATATATACCGCTACCTAAGGTTAATCCCATTTCATTATAAGCGTGTATATATTCCCAAACTTGTAAACCAAGGAAGATAATACCAAGCAATGCAGTAATTGAAGTGTAATTAAGTAATGCACTGCGGTTGCCATCTTTAAGTGCGTGATGAGCAATCGTTAAAGTCCAAGAACTCGTTAAAAGAATAGCCGTATTAATTGCCGGTAAACCCCAAGGCCCCATGCCTTGTGTTGTTGTGCCATCTTCCATTGTTGTCAACCCAGGATCAGGCGCTATTACCATCGGCCAGTGAGGAATAAATTCTGGCCAAAGCAACTCATGGGTCATGACATTATTACCTTCACCACCTAGCCATGGCATAACTAATACTCTGGCATAAAGTAACCCACCAAAAAATGCCGCAAAGAACATCACTTCTGAGGTAATAAACCACAACATGCCTTGTTGGAAAGAGCGATCCATTTGGGCGCTATAAAGTCCTTGCATAGACTCTCTGATAACATCTCGCCACCAGGACCACATCATGTAAAGGATAACCGACAGGCCAACGGCAAATATTATCCAACCCATACTACCTTCATTAGCGGACTTACCCGTCGTTTGCTGGATAAAATTAGCACCACCAAAAGCTAGCAAAAATAACCCTATAGCACCAACAATCGGCCATGGACTTTGCTCGGGAACGTAGTACTTTTCATACTTTTCTTCAGATGTACTCATTTTTCTCTCCGTTTCGACGGTATTCGTTAATTAATTTAATTCTATTAATGAAGCAACTTTAACCTTACTGCTTACATTAAATAAATTATAGGACAAAGTTAAACGTGTTATATGTTTAGGTATGTCCGGATCAATATAAAATTTCATTGGCATTTCAGCTTCTGCGCCAGCAGCCAAGGGTTGTTGATCAAAACAAAAGCATTCTGTTTTACTTAAGTAAAGCGAGCCTTCACCTGGCGAAATACTGGGTATCGACTGACCAACAATATCTTTTGTTGAATTATTCTTAGCGTAAAATTTTACTTCGCTTAATTCGCCTGGATGTACCGTAACTGACTTTTGCATGGCTCTAAATTCCCAAGGCATACCACGATTCACCTTGGTAATAAACTCAATCGTTATCAGTCTATTTGGATCAACTACCACTTCTTTATAAAGCGCTTGCCCCTTAGTTTTACCATTGATACCAGTGATATCACAAAAAACATCGTAGATTGGCACCAACGCAAAAGCAAAAACAAACATACCAGCAACAACACCAACTAAGCGTATAATTAACGACTTGTTTGCTTCTTTTTGTTGCTGGTTCACTCTAACTACTCAATCAATAATTTTTTACTAATTAACTCACTTTAGGCGGTGTATCAAAGGTATGGTAAGGCGCAGGACAAGGTAACTGCTCCCATTCAAGACCAACCGCACCATCCCAAGGCTTATCCGCAGATTTTTCACTTTTACCCCAAACGGTTTTAATGACAATAAACATAAAGAATAATTG
>CAYPMT010000063.1:0-14168 GCA_964411875.1 uncultured Kangiellaceae bacterium | reverse complement strand
TATGTCCGACGAGCGTTCGGGCTGGATTAAATCAAGCTCATTTGAAAAAGAGCCAGGCCTAGAAAGTCAAAACCTGAACCCAGCAAAGTAGTATTTTGCTAACTTTTTAGCTTGCTCAGTTTCGTCAAGGTTCATAAAGCTATTATTTAGCCCTATTTGACTATAAAAAGACTTCCCAAGCGGCCTGTTTAAGTATAAAATGCGCGTCCTTTGTACTGAGGGCTTGTTTGGTGAATTTTCCAAGCATTTCCCAGTGATAGTTGTGAATTTAGAGGATTTTAACGCATGGTAACCATACGTTTAGCCCGAGGTGGCTCAAAAAAGCGGCCTTTTTACCATATGGTTGTAACTGATAAGCGTAATGCTCGAGATGGTCGTTTTATTGAACGGGTTGGTTTTTTTAACCCTGTTGCGACTGGTCAAGAAGAGCGCTTACGAGTTGACTCTGCTCGTGTTGAGCACTGGATTGGTCATGGTGCACAGATGAGTGAGCGAGTAAAAAAGTTGGTAAAAGACAGTCAAAAAGCGGCTTAAAGCCGATTTTTTGTTTGAAAAAGTATGAATGATTCGCCTGTTATTGTCGGTAAAATAACGGGCGTTTATGGTGTAAAGGGTTGGGTAAAAGTATTTTCATATACTCAGCCTCGTTTGAATATTTTAACTTATGACCCTTGGTTGTTAAAACAAGGTGGTTCTTGGCAGCCACTTAATTTACTACAAGGTCGTGAGCAGGGTAAAACCATAGTTGCCCAAATTGAAGGTATTGACGATAGAAATCAGGCCGAAGCTTTAACTGGTGTGCAAGTTGCGATTAAGCCTTCACAATTAGTTGATTTAGAGGACGATGGTTTTTATTGGCGTGATTTAGAGGGACTGAAGGTTGTTAATGAAGAGGGTAAGTTGTTAGGCCAGGTATCACATTTGATTGAAACTGGTGCTAATGATGTGATGATAGTTAAAATTCTTGAAGGGAAAAACCGCCGAGAAACTATGATACCTTACATTATGCAACAAGTAATTAAGCGAGTCGATTTGGATAATCAAGTGATTGAAGTCGACTGGGATGATGAATACCTCTAACCGAGGTAAGTTTATGTCTAATATTAGGTTTTCGGCGATTAGCCTGTTTCCTGAAATGTTTACAGCTGTGACTGAATATGGAGTGGTTGGTCGAGCAGTTAAATCAGGTAAAGTGGTTGTTGATTGTATCAACCCAAGGGACTTTACTGAGGATCGTCATCGCACAGTAGATGATAGGCCTTATGGTGGTGGTCCTGGCATGTTGATGAAAATGGAGCCTTTGGAGAGGGCGATTCGCTCAGCGAATCAAAATGGTGATGGTCAAGTGGTTTACTTTTCGCCACAAGGTAAGCCAGTTGATCATCAAGTGATTGCAACCATGAGTCAGCAGTCTCATTTGATTTTATTGGCTGGTCGTTACGAAGGTGTTGATGAACGATTGCTAAGTGAACATGTGGATATTGAGTTATCCTTAGGTGATTTTGTTTTAAGTGGTGGTGAGTTAGCCGCTATGGCTGTTATAGATTCAGTGACTCGTTTAATGCCAGGGGTTTTAGGGCACGATGAGTCAGCGGTTGAAGACTCGTTTGTTGATGGTTTATTAGACCATCCACATTATACACGGCCAGAAATTTATAATGATTTGTCAGTGCCAGATGTATTATTGAGTGGTAATCACAAGCAAATAGAAGCTTGGCGCTTACAACAACGTTTAGGTCGAACTTGGTTAAGGCGCCCTGAGCTTTTAGCAAAGAAAAAATTAACTAAGCATGAACAAGATTTGCTTAGAGACTTTCAGGAAAAGTTTAATTATAAACTTAACACTGAAACCAATGAAAAATGAACGATTGATAGAAGGCGGGAGTTAGTAATGCGTAAGATGATTGATGAGTTAGAAAAAGAGCAAATGGGCAAAGAGATCCCTGAGTTTTCAGCAGGTGATACAGTTGTGGTTCAAGTAAAAGTTAAAGAAGGCGATAGAGAGCGTTTACAGGCGTTTGAAGGCGTTGTTTTAGCGATTAAAAACCGTGGTATAAATTCATCATTTACGGTAAGAAAGATTTCTTATGGTGAAGGCGTTGAGCGAGTTTTTCAAACTTACAGTACGCTTATTGACAGTATTACTGTTAAACGTCGCGGTGATGTTCGTCAGGCAAAACTTTATTATTTGCGTGAGCGTAGTGGTAAGTCGGCTCGAATTAAAGAAAAGTTAGATACTAAAAAATAATTTTTTTTAGTACTTCTATATGATAGAAAAAGGCCTGTTTAACAGGCCTTTTTTGTAAGTACTTTACTCTGAGGGCTTAAGTTTTCTGGGGTTTTAATTCTGAGAAATAAGGCCTTTATCAATATAGTCACCTAATTTAATATTTTGATAACCACTAGGATGACTGGCTTTAATTTGGTAAGGGCTACCATTTGAATGAATCGCCATGTGACCTAGATCAACCATTTTTTGGTAGTCAGTTTTTTTGTTTTCATCAGTGACTAAAAGTACTTTTGGTTTTAGTTTTTGTTCCGGGTGAACACCGATAACAATACCGAGTTCACCTGTTTTCATTTCTACAATTGAGCCAACAGGATAGATGCCAATCCATTCAATAAAGTGTTGGGCAAGTTCCTGGTCAAACTGTTGCAAACTTTTATCAAGTAAAATTTTGAAAGCGTTATTAGGTGACTCTGCTGACGAATAAATTCTTTCACTGGTTATTGCATCATAAGTATCAATTATTGTAATAACTTTCGTGTAATAAGAAATCTGATGTTCTTGTAATTGATTGGGGTAGCCTTCACCATTTAATTTCTCATGGTGTGAAAGTGCTATTTCAATGGTTTCAGGATCAATCAATTCTTTTTCTTTAAGTATATTGTAGCCTTCAATAGCATGGTCTTTCATAATTGAGTATTCTGCTGGTGAAAGTTTACCGGGTTTATTAAGAATTGCTTGGGGCGTTCGCATTTTTCCAACGTCATGTAACATAGCGCCGACACCAATGCGTTTGAGTTCTTCTTTTTCGAGGCCTAAAAAACTGCCAAAAGCAATCGCCATAATTGAAACTCGCAAGCAATGTTCAGCGGTATACTCATCAGCATTTTTAATATTACTTAACAGCAGCATTGCATCTTGATTGCTGAGGATACTGTCAACGCATTCTGTGACGGATTGTTTGACTGAAGTAATATCAAAGTCTTCATCTTTGATAATTTGCTGCATGACATTTTTAACCATTCGTTTTGATGATTTAAAACGCTGATTTGCTTTAGGTAGTTCGTAATTTAAAGTGCTTTTATCTATAGGCTGATAATGACTTTGTTGGCGTTTTTCAGTGTTAATGGTTTTTAAATAGACTTGGTAATCTTCTCTAGAAGAAAACTCAACGCTAACCCAGTCACATTCTTCGCGTAACTTGGTTAGCTCTTCTTCTGTCTGTATGGGAAAGCCTTGAAAAATAAAAGAGGATTCAGCCCAATCTTTATCGAGCTCACTAACATACATACCAAGAGCCAGGTCCTGAGTTTTTATGTTAACTTTTTTTATATAGGTGTACTGTCCAGCCATAAACTACATACCACATTAAGCTTTAAAGAGCAGTGTAAGTCTATAAGATACCTTTATTGAGGAAAAATTCAAACTCTTTATTTAATAAAGCCTGAAAAAACAACTGATTAGAGAGAAAAATAGCCAAAAACACAAATTAGGTGATTGAAATTTATTCAGAATGCTTTGATGAAGGCTTATTTTTTGGTATTTCAATAACATAGCTATTGACGAGTTGGTCATGCCAGCCTTGTTTTTGTTGGTTAAATAAGCTGGTTAATTGTGCGATTCCACCTAGTGATGCGAAGGAGCGATAATAAGCAGCTTTCCAGGTTAATAACTGGCCATCAGGTTTGCAGAGTTTAAGTCGCCAAGTACGCATGCCGACAGTTTGTCCGCCTTTTACCCAACACCAAACATAATAATATTGAGTACAAGCCATAAGATAAATAAACCACAAAGGGTTTTGATTAAGGTGGTTGCCGAGGGTTTCACTATTTTTTAACCAAGGCAGACTCATCAAATAGATGACTAAGTAGCCAATACATAAGGCTAGAATAAAAACGGCTAAAGCGCCGAGCAAATCATAAATCCAGGCGGCTAATTTTTTCCACAAGGGTGCAACAGTTACGACCATGTTTTTCGATTCATTAGTCAGTTCCAAGGCATTAGCCATTTGCTGGTTTTGTGATGTTTGAGTCACAGTGTTCCATCAATAATTAAACAGTTATTTTTGCTTTTTTTGTTCAGCGGCAACTTTCTCTTCACTCATTGAGTGAATTAAGGGTGATATTGATGTCGCTGCAATATCTTCTGTTGGGTAGCAACCAAGGACTTTAAAGTTTTGGCATAGCTTGGCAACAGTGTCTAACGCTTGCTTAAAACTTTCATTGGCTAAATTACCTTCCAAGTCTATATAAAAGCGTTGCTCCCAAGGCTGCTCTGGGATCGGGCGAGATTCAAGTTTGCTCAGGGGAATTTGAGTTTGTTTAAAGACTTGTAATACTTCTGCTAGTGAGCCAGCTTCTTGTCCAGTGGATAACATAATGGATGTTTTGCTCGTCACTTGCGTTGATACATTTAGGGGCTTTTGGGCAATAATTAGAAAGCGAGTGGTGTTATGTTCTATATCAGCCATATCGTCTAATACAATGCTTAAACCAAATTGCTGGGCGGATATTTTGCTGGCAATAGCCGCTATCACGTCATTACTTGAACTATTAGCAACTTGTTTGAGTGCTTCGGCCGTACTGGATACAAGAGAAATATCTACATTCACTAATTTTTGCAGCTTTTTACGGCACTGTTTGCTGGCTTCAGGATGCGCTAATACCTTAGTGATTTGGCTAAGCTCTGTACCTGGCTTAGCAACTAAGCAGTGATTAATAGGATATTTTTGTTCGCCAACGACACAAACTTTTGAATTAAGTAGCAAATCGTAGGCTTCAGTGATGCCACCCGATGTTGTATTTTCAATGGGTAGCAAGCCAAAGTCGACATGGCCCTGCTCAACATTCTCGACAATTTTACTGAAATCAGGGCAGCCCAAGTAGGTATTTTCACTGGCATTAAAGTATTTACAGGCAGCAAGGTAAGAATAAGAGCCTTTGCCACCGAGTAGAGCAATGGTTTTGGGCCTATCTTGTTGGTATTCAGGATTCAGTTCTGACTGTAAATATTTTTGCTGGATAGCTCTCGAGTCTTCCATAATTAAATTGAATAATCGAGTGACATAATAAGAGTCGAGTCCATTTTCACTGCCTTTTAATACAAGCTTTTCCAGTAGCTCTATTTCGCGTTGAGTATCGCGTATTGGCTTGAGATTGCCTTGTTTATTAATAGCGACACAACGGCTTAAATAACGACGCTTAGCAAATAATGTTAGGAGCTTACTGTCAGTATCAGTAATTTCAAGGCGAATGTCATCCAGTGATAATGGGGTGTTGTCGTTAGATGAATGCTTCGATGATTCAGTCACTTGTATTCTCTAGGTTGTTGTTATATAGCCCATTGTCTTGCTGTGTTTTGCAAAGAGCTGAGCATAACCCTATAGTTTTAAGGTATAAAGTCGTTTATTAAATTTATACTGATTATAAAGTAAAATAAGTGATCAATCTGGTGTTTTTTATGATCTTGTAGCATTTGATAATCGCTTAAATGAAGATTGGCTGATCACCCTCAGCTTGGGTATAATGCGTCTTTGTATATTTATGTTACTAAGAGGCATTGAGTGAGCGGTTTAGGCCATCAAAGTCAGCGAATACTATCAGGTATGCGTCCTTCAGGACGGCTTCATTTGGGACACTATCACGGTGTTCTGAAAAACTGGGTGTCTTTACAGCATCAATATGAGTGTTACTTTTGTGCCGTTGATTGGCATGCTTTAACCACACATTACGAAAATCCTCAGATTATTCAACAGTCAGCTTGGGATATGGTAGTTGATTGGCTGGCAGCAGGCGTTAATCCTGGCTCAGCGACTTTGTTTATTCAATCAAAAGTACCAGAGCATGCTGAATTGCATTTATTGCTTTCAATGATCACACCTTTAAGCTGGTTAGAAAGAGCGCCAACCTATAAAGAGCAGCAAGAAAAACTGAAAGATAAAGATTTAAGTACTTATGGTTTTCTTGGCTACCCTTTATTACAGTCTGCAGATATATTAATTTATAAAGCGACTGACGTGCCTGTCGGTGCTGACCAAGTGCCGCATGTTGAAATGTCTCGAGAGATTGCCAGACGTTTTAATCATATTTACGGCAAAGATACTGGCTTTGAAGAAAAAGCTGAAGCAGCCATAAAAAAGCTGGGTAAAAAGAATGCCAAACTTTATAACAACCTACGTCGTGATTTTGTTCAAGAGGGTAATGAAGAGTCACTTGAAAAAGCCAAAGCTTTAGTCGAAGGCCATGCTTCTATGTCCATTGGTGATAAGGAAAGGTTAGTAGGATATTTGGAAGGTGGCGGTAAGATTATTTTACCAGAGCCTCAGGCTTTATTAACACCGGTTTCAAAAATGCCAGGGTTAGATGGGCAGAAGATGTCTAAGTCTTACCATAATACGATTGAAATGCGAGAGCCGCCTGAGTCGGTTGAAAATAAAATCAAAAAAATGCAAACGGATCCGGCGCGAGTTAAATTAACGGATCCCGGTGATCCGGATAACTGCCCAGTTTGGCAGTTACACGAGGTTTATTCACCTGATGATGTTAAGTCTTGGGTAAAACAAGGTTGTACTCAAGCGAGTATTGGTTGCCTTGAATGTAAAGGGCCAATTATTGATAGTGTTGTTAATGAAACACAAGGTTTTTGTGAGCGAGCAAAAAACTTTGAAGAAAACCCAGAGATTGTTAAAGGGATTATTGAAGAAGGCTCAGAGAAAGCTCGCACTATTGCTAGAGAAACGATGGATGATGTGAGAGAAGTGATGGGATTATCTTATCGATAAACACGATGATAGATGAATTTAAATAATGAATGATACTGATACGCTAGAAATAGACACTAATCAAACTCTTGAACCCGTCGATGAGTCGTCAGTGGTTGCTGAGTCAAAAGATCTTGAGCAAAAGGCCTCTAATACTAATGTGACTGAAGCCGATGCCGAAGAAACTGAAGCCCAAGAAGATATTTTCTTAGCGGTTGTTGATGGTGAACGAGTTAATGATTTACCGCAAGATTTATATATCCCACCAGATGCTCTGGAAGTTTTTCTTGACGCTTTTGAAGGGCCGCTTGATTTATTGCTTTATTTAATCAAACGTCAAAATTTAGATATTTTGAATATTCCTATTGCTCATATTACTGAGCAATATATGGAATATGTTGAAGTCATGAAAGCAATTAACCTTGAGCTAGCTGCTGAGTATTTGGTTATGGCAGCTATGCTAGCAGAAATAAAAAGTCGAGTTTTATTGCCACGACCAAAGGAGTTAGATGATGAGGATGATCCAAGAGCAGACTTAATTCGGCGTTTGCAAGAATATGAACGTTTCAAAAAGGCCGCTCATGAAATTGATGAATTACCTCGCATGGAACAAGATATTTTTCAGGCAAGTGCAGATTTACCCGAGTTGCATGTTAATAAGCCTTTGCCTGATGTCGACATGCAAGAAATCATGTTGGCGTTAAAAGATGTCTTGGTGAGAGCGCAAATGTTTTCTCATCATCACATTCAAAAAGAAACACTTTCTGTGCGTGAAAAAATGTCGAGTGTTTTAGCGATTGTTTCTGCTGATGGGTTTACGGATTTTGTGACCTTGTTTGATTTAGAAGAAGGGCGTATGGGTGTTGTAGTCACTTTTCTTGCCATTATGGAGTTAACAAAAGAGTCGTTATTAGAATTGATACAGAGTGAGCCTTATGCGCCTATTCATGTTAGAGCTCGAATAGAACAAGAGTAATGATTAAGCGGATTAAAAAAGAAAAGTCAGTTAAAAAAACAGCTAATTAAAAAAAGAGAAGTTAGTAAAAAAATCAAGTTAGTTAAAAAGTAAATTGAAAGAGCCTTATGACTATACAAGAAAGTAAATTAAAAAATATTATTGAAGCAGCACTTATGGCTGTTGCTAAGCCGATGAGTGTTGAACAATTATTAAAGTTATTTGCCGAAGACGGAAAGCCTTCGGTGAGCGACATTAAAGATGCACTAAGCGCGTTACAACAAGAGTGTGAAGGGCGAGGCGTTGAACTACAACAAGTGGCTAGCGGTTATCGTTATCAAGCCCGTCAAGACTACTCGACTTGGCTGAGTCGTTTATGGGAAGAAAAGCCGGCTAAATATTCGAGAGCTTATCTTGAAACTATCGCGTTAATTGCCTATCGGCAGCCTGTGACGCGTAGTGAAATTGAAGAGGTAAGGGGCGTTGGTGTTAGCTCGAGTATTATCAAAACCATGCTCGAACGAGAATGGATTCGCGTTGTGGGTCATAAAGATGTACCTGGACGTCCATCGCTTTATGCAACGACCAAACAATTTTTAGATTATTTTAATATGAAAAGCTTGGAGGAATTACCATCCTTGGCAGAAATTCGCGATTTAGATGAGTTTCATCCCCAACTTGGAGCCAGCGACTCAAGCGATACTCAAACAAGTGATGCTCAAGCAAGCGATAGTCAGGCAAGCGATACTCGAGAGAGTCAGAAATCTAATGATGATACGACAGACTTGCAAGACACTACCGATCCAGAACCGTCGGTCAATTCAGAAGAATCTGAAACAGATACTTTTGAATCAGCTGAAGAAACTCAATCAGAAATAACTGAACCTGAGGCTGATGAGTTTGAAATAGTTGAGTCCGAGATAGTTGAGTCCGAGATAGTTGATGCTGAATCTAAAGTTGATGAACTTGGAGCAATTGAGTCTACCGAAGTGGAATCAACTGAGTCTGAGTTGACTAGCATTGAAGAAAATAACCTAGAATCATAACTGTCAATTAGGCTGTAGATGGAAACTGATAAATTACAAAAAATAATTGCCAATATTGGGCTGACTTCTCGGCGTAAAGCGGAAGAGTGGGTCAAGGCTGGTCGAGTCAGTGTTAATGGCAATATTGCCAAACTTGGTGATAGAGCTAAAAGCGACGATAAAATTCGAGTTGATGGAAAGCTTATTGAAAGCAATCAGCCGATACAACGCAGAATGTTGGCTTATCATAAACCTGAAGGTGAAATTTGTACTCAGAGTGATCCTGAAGGTCGACCATCGGTCTTCGATGTTTTACCTAAAACTAAACACGGGCGTTGGATTAATGTTGGTCGTTTAGATATCAATACCAGTGGTTTGTTATTTTTTACCAATGATGGTGAGTTAGCTAATCGCTTGATGCATCCTTCTTACCAACTGATAAGAAAGTATGCCGTTAGAGTGAGAGGTCAGGTGACTCAAGATATGATTAAAAGTCTTCTTGCCGGTATTGAACTTGATGACGGCTTGGCAAATTTTGATAGTGTCGTTGATGCTGGTGGAGAAAGGAGTAATCATTGGTACACGGTGTCTTTAAAAGAAGGAAGAAATCGAGAGGTAAGACGATTGTGGGAAGCTTTAGGATTACAAGTTTCGCGTCTGCATCGAATACAATACGGCGAGTACGAACTCCCTCGTTCATTAAAACGTGGTCGCTGGCAAGACGTAACCCCAAAAGAATTGGCATACTTTGAAGATTTTGTTGGTTTAAAGAAAACACCTTCAGTGAAAAAAAGACCCCTAAACTCTCGCTCGAAAGATCGAGTCAGAAAATTAAAAGCTAGAAGAACTTATCGAAAATGAAACTAAGAATTTTCGTTTTATCGTTAAGCTTGTTGATTACAGCTTGTGGTGATTTTCCTGATTATAGCTATGATCAATCACAAAACCTTTGTTTAATGCGTTTTCCCTTCGCTGGTG
Organism: uncultured Kangiellaceae bacterium; assembly: GCA_964411875.1. GTDB lineage: Bacteria > Pseudomonadota > Gammaproteobacteria > Enterobacterales > Kangiellaceae > Aliikangiella. The sequence goes on along the minus strand of CAYPMT010000063.1, from coordinate 4,224 downwards.
GTTATTTTGACCGAAAGTATGTTGGTTATTTTAATATTGTTTCCAGCTTACAATATTTAGATGCTGATCCTGAAGTCGAAATTTATATCAGTGGTCCATCACATATTGACTTAGAAGTCGGTAGTGTACAAAAAATTGAAATTGATGGGGAGTTTTTTAAACCAAAATTTAAATCTAATTTTTTACAGGCTGAATTACAATACATGGGCCCTGGCTTCATTTTTGAAAAAAAAGTCAGTCAGCAAATTTATCAACTAATTCAGCAAGGACAGGACATAATAATCCATGGGCGATTAGAAGTGGGTCGTCAATATGAAGCGAAAATCTACAACTTTTTCTTTGATAATAAGAGCGAACAATTTAATACTTGTATTAAGCGTTTACTGAGTGAAGAAGAGCTGAAGTCAATAGGGCGTTAATTTTTTCAAAGTACCTGTAATTAAAAGCTATTTTGTTACAGGTTGTTAATGCTTTGCTATACCCAATAAGTTTTATGCTAGGCTGTGCTGCTGTATACTTAATTGATAGCTTTTTGGTTAACAATTGAGCCAATTATTTAGAACCAAGTAAAACAAACAAATAAATAGGAACTTTCATTATGAAATTTTTGTTAAATGTTTTTATCCTCATAGCGATTTCTTTTTTCTTATTAGTTAAGGATTTGCATGCTGAAAAAAAGCCGATTGATTTAAATGCTATTAATAATTGGCAGGCTATTAATTTTGAAAAAGTTTCAAATGATGCTAATTGGTTTTTATATAAAATCGATCCCACTAAGCCAGAGGAGGAGATTAATGCTGAATCAGGCGGCTCTGATGATTTACCACCTGAGCCTAAAGACGGTGCAGAGGAAAATCTTCAAGAGGGCTCAGAGAATAGTTCTTCCGAAGACACTCCTAAAGATAACTCTATGCCAGAAGGGTCTAGTAATGGTTTTGCAATGCAAGAGCCAGAGGAGCCTTACAAATTAGTTGTTAAAAGTATTCAAGGAAAAAAAGAATATGAATTTAGTTCAGCTAAGTCAATATGGAAGACTAATTTCTCAGAAAATTCAAACTGGTTTGGTTTTTTACGAGAAGCAGTTTCTGAAACGCCAGGCTCTATGCCTTCCGATCCGATGGGTGGAGCCGGTATGGGGGAGATGTCTGGTATGCCGGGAGGTGCTGATGAATCACCTAAAACAGAGCTAGTTTTATTAAACCTTAAAACAGGTAAAGAAAAAGTACTTGATGATGTTGCGCAATATGATTTTGCAAATAACTGGGTGATTTTGCAAAAAAAATCAGGGAATGCTTCCTATTTGCTTTTGTATCACTTAACTGAAAATCGTTATGAACATTTAGGCTTGACGTCAGAACATGCGCTTAATCAGTCTGGTCGTTATTTAGCTTGGTTAATTTCTCAGCCTGATCATTACGGTAATGGTGTTTATTTACGCGATAATAAAACAAACAAAGTAACTAGGCTTGATGAAGATGAAGCTGGATATAAATCTTTATTTTGGGCTAAAGAAGGTGATGCACTTGTTTTAGTTAAAAGCAGAAAGCAACCGCAGGATAAAGCCGGCAAAAATGAAGGTGTTGAAGATAAAATGCAACACCAAATTTTAGCGGTATCTGGCATTGGTAAAGGCAAACCTAAAGTGATTTTTATTGGCCCTGGTGTCAAAGGGTTTCCTGAAAATATGGAGTTAGCTATTGAAGGTGACGGTCCCCAAGGAATGTCTTTTATGGGGGGAAGTGATAGTAGTGCAGCTTCTTGGTTGGAGGATCGCTCTGGGTTAACCTTTAATATTCGAAAAATTAAAGAGAAAGAGAGTGATGATGATATGGCAGAGGGTGGTATGCCCTCAACTGATCCCATGGGTCCTATGCCAGGCGCACCAGGAGAGGCTGATCCTAAGGTACCTAATGTCGCTATTTGGCATTGGAAGCAAGATAGTATTCCTTCACAAACACAAGTAGGTGATGATGGAGGAAAGTTGGAGCAAGAGTATCCGGCAATTTATTGGTTAAAAAAGAAAAAGCTTGTTCAGTTATTGAATGAGGATGATGCAGAAACTATTTATATTCAATCAGTCAATAAAGTTAAACGTAATCATCAATATGTTATGGCCATTGATACAGGCGACTATTTGGAAGATATTATTAATGGAACCGCAGCTTCTAATCAGCGTAAAGACATTTATCTTATTGATTTAAACAGTGGTAAAAAACGCAAGGTTTTAGAGCAAGTTCTTAATTTGAATGAGAGCTTATCACCCGATGGTAAGAGTATTGTTTATTTCAACGAAGGTGATTTTCATTTATATACAGTTAAAAATGGTAAGCAGACTAACTTAACCAAAAACCTATCAGTTAGCTTTGTTGGTAATGATGACGCGAATATTGAGCGGTTGAGTGTTAAAGGTTCAACTTGGACAAAGGACGGCCATTTATTATTAGAAGGAAACTGGGATATCTGGTATGTGCCCATAAGAGGAGGCAAGCCAAATAAGCCGGTTAATCTAACAGTTAATGGTGCAAAAGATAAAGTCGATTATTCTATTTTACCCTTGTATGAAGCAGGTAGTGATGAGCCTTTAGAGATTAATTTATCTAAGTCCCCATTATTCGTTTATGCACTAGAAAAACGTACTAGACGAACGGGGATTGGTCAAGTTAGGTCGGGCAAGCCTGGTATCAAATGGTTGCGGTCGCTTGATAATGTTTCTTACTCTGGTGTAGGCAGAAGCTTTTATGGGCCGGCGCCTTTTATTGTGAGTAAAGATAGGAAGTCTTACTTCTATAGTCGTTCGACTTATAAAAATAGAGTTTATTATACTGTCGGTAAAGATTTTAAAAAGCCACGCCAATTACTCGTTGATGATATTAATAGCTTTCCTGAGCGAAGTGAGTATTTATGGTCATCGGGTGCTCAAATTGTTAACTATCGTTGTAAGTGGGGCGATGAACTTGAAGGCGCGCTATTTTTACCAGCTAATTATAAAAAAGGTCAGCGCTACCCTATGGTGACAATCATTTATGAAACTGATATGTCACCGAGTTTGCATCAATATACTCCACCAAACTTGCATTCTTATGATTGGACAGCGTTAACAAGTCGTGGTTATGCGGTGTTTATGGCAGATGTTCGCTTTCAGTTTCAAAACCCAGGACTTTCTGGTTTTGACTGCTTGATGCCGGGTATTGATGCTGCGATAAAAACAGGCATTGTTGATCCCGATAGACTTGGTCTACATGGGCACTCTTGGGGCGGTTATCAAAGTGCGTTTTATATAACACAAACTGACCGCTTTAAAGGCGTTATTGCTGGAGCAGCATTAACCGACTTAATTAGTATGTATGGTTCGGTGTATTGGAACTCTATGATACCGAGTCATATGTTATTGGAGCGTGGCCAAGGGCGTATGGTTAAAAATATTTGGGAAGACTGGTCGGCTTATCAGAAAAACTCACCGCTATATTATGCGCCGAAAGTAAAAACACCTTTATTGTTATTACATAATGATAAAGATGGGGCGGTTGACTTCACCCAAGGTGTTTCCTTCTTTAATGCTTTAAGACGACTTAAAAAAGAAGTGGCCATGCTTCAGTATCGTGGTGAAAACCATGGAGTTCAAGGTCGAGCTAATAATATCGACTATCGACAGCGTCAGCTGGAATTTTGGGAGCATTACTTAAAAGGTAAACCCGCACCAGCTTGGTGGACTGAAGGTATTAAGCAAAAAGATATGAATGATCACCTTGAAGAACGGGGTATAAAAGATATTGTGCCGCCTAGCCAAGCGCCAGAAGACGAGAGCGAGGAAACTAAAAACTAGATGGTGTAAAAATAAATGGTGGGCCCTCCCCGACTTGAACGGGGGACCTGCCGATTATGAGTCGGATGCTCTAACCAACTGAGCTAAGGGCCCTTTCTAGGAAAAAAATCAGCTTAGAATCGGAATACCCTAAGCGGAACGAGAGTTTACGGAAAAATTAGCCTGCAATCAATAGCTTTGCGGGCAAAATATCTAACGAGTCGACGCTATTCAATAGAATTATCAAACACCCATCAATTTTCTCAAAGTTAGCCAATAAATTCAGCTAATATTAAAAATATGTTTGTAAGTTTGGGGTCTATAAAAATTCCATGTCCAATTCTGAAAATAGCATCCGTTCGCTGATTAAGGAATTTAGAGAAAACCCATTTCCACCATTGGAATTACCCAAGATAATCAAG
>CAYPMT010000062.1:0-14245 GCA_964411875.1 uncultured Kangiellaceae bacterium | reverse complement strand
GCTTTTGCGTTAGCTTTTCGGCTACTTAATAATCCTGATGATGCATTTGAGGTAGTTCAGTCAGCGATTGAAAAAGGTTTAAATCACCCATCAGCACCAGCGTTAGATCATCCAGAATTTAAACCCTGGTTATTTACGGTGGTACGTAATAAATCTATTGATATTTTACGTCATCAGCAACGTGTGAAAAAAGTTGAGCATGAAGAGTATCATTCTTCAGCACCGTCCGAAAATGAGCCAGACAAGGCACTACAACAATTACAATTAAAAGAAAATTTAGAACAAGCGATTAATCAATTAAATATGCAGCAAAAAGAAATTATTTTATTGCGTGATTATCATAATTTTAGTTATTCGGATATTGCTAAAATCTTAGGGATTGCAAATGGTTCAGTAATGTCGCGTTTACACAGAGCAAGGTTAGCCTTACGTGAAATACTGATCAAAAAAGGTTTTACTTTGAGAGGTGAAGAATGACTATTCAAACATCTGAACAATATGGCGAAACGCTTGAAAAAATTTCTGGCTTTTTAGACGGTGAGTTAACTCAACAGGAAGCACAAAAGGTTTCTTTGTTGATTAAAAACGATCCAGATTATCAAGAGCTTTATCAAGAGCTCAATTCGATGCGTCATGAAATCCAATCGCTAAGTTTGCAAGATCAAGAGCTTGAGCATTTAGATCGATTATTCAAAGAGCCAGTTGCCAAAACCTCACGTTTAATTGGTTTGGTATTACTGTTAGTTAGTGCCATTGTTATTATTAGTTTTGCATTATTTAAAATTTTTATTAATCCAGCGATTGAGCTGTTTGAAAAAGTTGTTGTTGGAGTGGTTAGCGGGGGAAGTTTATTACTATTTTTTAGTGTTCTTAGGCAAAGGCTTATTAGTAGGAAAAATGATAAATATAAGGGTGTAAAATTATGACAGAGGTTATCTTATCGACGACCGAGCATATTTATGGGAAAAAGGTTGTTAAACATTTAGGGCTTGTCCGAGGCACTACGATTCGTTGTCGTCATTTAGGTCATAATATTTTAGCGGGCTTTAGAGGCTTAGTTGGTGGTGAAATTCATGAATATACTAAACTACTTGCTGAAAGCCGTGAACAAGTACTTGATCGTATTATGCAAGATGCAAAAGAACTGGGTGGTAATGCGATTGTTGGATTACGCTTTTCGACTTCTGAAATTGCTAAAGGTGCAGCCGAATTAATGGTTTATGGAACGGCAGTTGTAACGGAAGATGATAAAGGTTAAATGATAGTGACTAAGTGTTTGTTTCTACTTAGCGTCTTAGACACTTCATCAACCCTTCAATCCAACACCAACGACTTCAGCTTCAGGCTTTTCACCTTGCACAATAATAATTTCGACCCGGCGGTTGGTAGCTCGTCCTTTGCGGGTTTTATTATCAGCAATGGGTTTGGTGTCGGCATAGCCATTAATCACAAAACGACTTTTATCGAGTTTGCGGCTTTTAAGAAGCTCGCGTGTTACTGAGCCAGCCCGTCCGCCAGAGAGCTCCCAGTTCGATCGGAAGAATTCGTTATCAATCGGTAGGCTATCAGTATGCCCAGCTACTCGAATTTCGCCTTTGGTATTTTTGAGTATTTTCTCAATTTTTCTAATAACGGGAATAAAGTTTCTTTCGATAATGTCAGAGCCGGATTGGAATGATCCTCTCTCTCGAATTCGAATAACCACATAAGCGCCCTTAGCAAGTAGCTCAACTTGGCCTTTACTGATTTCTGCTTGTAAGTCTTTAGCGATACTTTTAGCGAGCGCTTCTGCTGCGGCTTGAAGTTTGGCTAAACGGGCGGCTTTTTCTGCAGCGGTTTCATGGGAGGTTTCGTTGCCGCCTTCGCCAGCGCCTTGGCCATCTTGAGTATTATCTTTATTTCCGGCTTTCTGTCCATCTTCTGTACTTTTGCTGGTGTTTTCGCCTTTGCCTTTATCTGAGGCATCTCCGGCACCTTCATTATCTTCTTCTTCTGCTTCATCAAACTCGACGACTTCTTTGGTAATATCAACGGTTTGTTGCATGACTGATTGAATGACTGTCGGCTGTGGTTTGCCTGGTGAGAATTCTTTAGCGACGATACTCGTACCTTTAGGAATATCTTTAACCTCAACTTTATTTTGAACACCAAAGGCAAAGTTCATGGAACCGGCAATTTGTTTGAATTTTAAAACATCCATTTCAGAAAAAGATAATAATAAAACGAAGAAGCACATAAGTAGTGCCATTAAATCGGCAAAGGTACCCATATAGGCGGGAAGGCCTTCCGGGGGACAATTACATTCTTCTTCTTCGTCACTCATAATTGTTATTATTTATTGCCTAATCATCAGTTATCTTGCTGTCTATTTTCTACAAGCGTATTTCTACAAATGTAATCACTTTATTCTTCCGCGACAGGTCGTTTACCTTCAGCAAGATAACCGTGCAGTACTTGTTCAATAACGCGAGGGTTTTGGCCAGCTTGAATACCAAGCAGACCATCGATAATTAAAGCTTTGGAGAGCTTTTCTTCTGCATCTCTTTTGTTTAATTTATCCGCAATTGGAATGCCGACAATATTAGCCATAATTGCGCCATAGAGAGTTGTTAATAAAGCAACCGCCATAGCTGGACCAATAGATTTAGGATCATCCATATTAGACAGCATGGAGACTAGCCCGACGAGAGTACCAATCATTCCCATGGCAGGTGCGACATCGGCCATGGTTTTAAATATACTTGCATTAGAGATATGTCGTTCAGAAGCCATTTTCATATCTTTTTCTAAAATATTACGCACCACGTCGCCATCATGTCCGTCAACCAGTAAACCAATGCCTTTTTTCATAAAAGGATCCGGTATGTCTGTGCCCTCAAGCGCGAGTAAGCCGCTTTTTCTCGCGAGGTCGGCAAGCTCCACCACTTTTTCGGTTAAATCGGCAGTGTTTGGGGCTTTAAAGGTTAACACTTTCATACCGCCGCCGGCAGCACTTAAAAATTCACCAAGCGGGTATGTCATCATGACCACAAAGTGAGTACCAACTAGCACTATAAGTATTGATGGCACATCAATAAATGTAAGAATGCTGCCACCCAGCACCATTGCCATAACCACCATGGCAATAGCGCCAAGTAGCCCAACCAGAGTTGCTATATCCAAACTTCAAAACTCCTAAATAGACTGCTTATTAGTCATAATTCTAGATAAGCGAATTTTTAATAGACCTACTTCAAAGGTTAGTTGAGATTTTTCAAGATTCCAGTGTATCTAGTGATTTATCGGTTTAAATCAGCAAATTATTTCATTCGCATATAAAATGCGAGACAATAGCGAATTCACCGATTAATATGAATTCTTGAGTCAGATATGAGTGCTAAAAAAGTAACTTTTGAACAACAGCTTGAAAACCTTGAAACGATTGTTGAAAAGCTTGAAGAAGGTGATTTATCTTTAGAAGATTCGCTTTCTCAATATGAAAAAGGCATTAAGCTAACTAAAGAATGTCAGAAATTACTCGACAAGGCCCAGCAGAAAGTTTCTATTTTAAATGAAGAGTCTTTGGATAAGTTTGCCAAGGACTGAGTGTTTGAGAGTGGTTACACAAGATAACTTTTTTACATAATACAAATCATTAATCGAGTCCTTCACTATGTCCCACCGTCCATTTTTAGATTGGGTGCAAGAGCGCATTCAAGCTTTATTAGAGACTTATTTGCCGAAAGAGTCCGCTGAGCCGACTCAATTGCATCGGGCTATGCGATATTCTGCACTTAATCCAGGTAAACGGTTACGACCAGCTTTAGTTTATGCAACGGGTCAAATGCTATCGGTTGAGCAGGAGTCACTCGATATTCCTGCTATTGCTGTTGAGCTGATCCATGCCTATTCTTTGATTCATGATGACTTGCCTTGCATGGATAATGATGACTTAAGGCGAGGAATACCAACTTGTCATATTGCTTTTGATGAAGCAACTGCTGTTTTGGCTGGAGATGCCTTACAAACCTTAGCATTTAAATTATTAGCTGAGGAATTTAACGATGTTTCGGCGAAAACGCGTTTAGAAATGGTTAATCAGTTAGCTTTAGCGAGCGGCTCCCTTGGAATGGGAGGAGGGCAATCCATTGATTTGGCGATGACTAATCAAATGGTTGGTGGTCAGTTATCTCAGCAGACTGAGTTAGCGACATTGGAGTTTATGCATCACATGAAAACGGGTCGTTTAATTCAAGTTTCTTTGCAAATGGGGTATTTAGCTAGCAGTATACGAGATGAAAAAGTGCTAAAATGTTTACAGTTATATGGTGAGTCTCTTGGTTTAGCTTTTCAGATACGTGATGATATTCTTGATGTCGAAGGTGATACAGAAACATTAGGTAAGCCACAGGGTTCTGACGAGGAAAAGAACAAATTAACTTTTCCAGCACTTTTAGGTATGCAAGGGGCTAAACGTCGGGCTGAAGAATTGATTGAAGCTGCATTGAGTTCGCTTGAGCAATTACCTTATCCGAGTGAAAACCTTCGAATATTTGCTAATTATGTTATTCAAAGAAACCGTTAGCTTTATGGTTGAAAAAAGTAGTAACTGATAGGTTTAAAATTATTTAATATGTTATGTCATCCAGAAAAATATCCTTATCTTAGCCAAATTAATTTGCCGAGTGATTTACGTCAGTTGGAAAAAAGCTGTTTGCAAGAAGTTGCCGATGAGTTACGTCAATTTTTAATTGAGTCAACTAGCCAGTGTGGCGGTCATTTTGCAGCAGGATTAGGAACCGTTGAATTATCAGTGGCGTTGCATTATTTATTTAGTACACCAGAAGATAAAATTATTTGGGATGTTGGCCATCAAGCTTATGCCCATAAAGTTTTAACTGGTCGTAAAGAAGAATTAATTTCTATTCGTAAAACTGATGGTTTGCATCCATTTCCTAGTCGTTTTGAAAGTGAATACGATGCTTTTGGTGTTGGTCATTCCAGCACGTCAATTAGTGCCGCACTTGGTATGGCTGTTGCTGCTAAAGCACGTAATGATGAAAGACGATTTGTTGCTGTGATAGGTGATGGTGCCATGACGGCCGGTATGGCTTTTGAAGCACTTAATCATGCGGCAGATCTGGATGTTAACTTAACCGTTATTCTAAATGATAATGATATGTCCATCTCTGAAAATGTGGGTGGCTTAAATAATTATTTAGCTAAGGTTTTGTCGGGTAAATTTTATAGTGGCGTTAAAGAAGGTGGTAAAAAGGTTCTTAAAAACATGCCCGCGATATCGCAATGGGCGCATCGTGTTGAAGAGCATATGAAAGGTATGGTTTTACCGGGTACTTTATTTGAAGAGTTAGGTTTTAATTATATTGGCCCGATTGATGGTCATGATATTTCAACCTTGTTGACGACTATTAGTAATATTAAAGCTTTAAAAGGTCAGCAGTTATTGCACATTGTAACGCGTAAAGGTAAAGGGTTTGAACCAGCAGAAAAAGATCCTATTGCTTATCATGCGGTTCCTGTTTTTAATCCAGCGGAAGATAAACTACCAAAAGTTAAAAAAAGCACAACTTATTCTAACGTATTTGGCAAGTGGCTTTGTGATAAAGCTGCGCAAGATGAACGACTGTTAGCAATAACACCAGCAATGCGAGAGGGCTCTGACTTAGTCGCTTTTTCTAAACAGTTTCCGGAGCGTTATTTTGACGTGGGAATTGCTGAACAACATGCAGTGACTTTAGCCGCGGGTATGGCTTGTGAAGGTGCAAAACCTGTTTGTGCCATTTATAGTAGTTTTTTACAACGCGGTTATGATCAATTTATTCATGATGTTGCTTTACAGAATTTAGATGTTCTCTTTGCTATTGATCGCGGTGGTTTAGTTGGTGGTGATGGTGCAACTCACCATGGTGCATTTGATTTAAGCTATATGCGTTGTATTCCTAATATGCTCATTATGGCGCCAAGTGATGAACGAGAAAGTCGTTTAATGTTATCGACAGGTTTAGAGTATGATGGGCCTGCCGCTGTTCGTTACCCTCGTGGTTCGGGTACAGGTATTGATGCTGGTGATAGCTTAGAAACTATTGAAATTGGTAAAGGAATCGTAAGAAAAGAAGGTAAACAAACGGCTCTTTTAGTTTTTGGTAGTTTGCTCTCAGTAGCAAAAGAAGTTGCTGAAGAAATCAATGCAACGCTTGTCGATATGCGTTTTGTTAAACCACTTGATGAAGATCTAATTTTAAGCATAGCAGCTAAGCACACTCAATTGGTGACTATTGAAGAGAATGTGATTGCCGGTGGTGCTGGTAGTGCAGTCAATGAATTTTTAAATAAGCAATGTATTAATAGACAAGGTATTCAAGTTGAAATACTTAATTTAGGTTTACCTGATAATTTTATTGAGCATGGTGAGCCCAACGATTTATTAACTCGTTGTGGTTTAGATAAACTCGGTATACTTGAATCAATTAAACAAAGAACCGAACAACTTGACCAATTGAAAGGTCTTCAGTCCTTGTGATCCAACCTTTCTGCATTAGCTTTTTCGTTAGGAGATGATATGACCATTCAATGGTATCCCGGTCATATGCATAAAGCCCAAAAAGAGATTAAGCAAGCGCTACATACGATTGATTTAATCATTGAAGTCCTGGATGCTCGAGTTCCCTTTAGCAGTTCAAATCCTATGGTCGCCGAGTTTATTAATTATAAAGGTCAAACAAAACCGGTTATTAAGTTAATGAATAAATCGGATTTGGCTGATCATAAAATAACTAAAAGCTGGTGCGACGATTTAGAAAAAAAACAGTCAATAAAAGCATTACCCATAACAGCAACCCAGTCATCAGATTTAAAAGCGATTATTCCTTTAGTGAAAAAATTAACAGCAGATAGCGTTGCTAAAGACAAACCCATTAATGCTTTGATTACGGGCATTCCTAATGTAGGTAAATCAACCGTGATTAATGCTTTATCTGGTCGAAAAATTGCAAAAGTAGGTAACGAACCGGCAGTCACTAAAAGACAACAGCGGATTGACTTATCTGAAGGCGTTGTTTTATTTGATACGCCTGGTATTCTATGGCCTAAAATTGAAAATGTTGATAGCCGTTTTCGTTTAGCGATATCTGGCGCGATTAAAGATACGGTTTTAAACTATGATGAACTAGCTTTTTACCTGATAGATTATTTGCTAGAAAATTATTTAGCATTGTTAGTTAAGCTCTATCAACTCGATGATTTAGGCATTGGTTCTGACTCAACTCATGAAGTGATTGAAACAATTGGTAAGAAACGAGGTTGTCTGAAAGCCGGTGGTCGAGTTGATTTAGATAAAGTCTGTAAAATTATTATTCATGATTATCGCGCAGGGAAATTGGGAAGCATTAGTTTAGAAACGCCTGCGATGATTGAAAAAGAGTTAGTTGAAACTCAAGAGAAAATTCGTTTAAAACAAGAAAAGAAAACTAATCGTAAGAAATAAATTTTTAACTGAATTAATCAGTTTGACAGCTTTTTTACAACACAATTAATGTATATAACAACTTAAGGGTCAATAAATCAATGGCACAATATATTTTTTCCATGAATCGTGTGAGCAAAGTTGTCCCACCTAAAAAAACGATACTCAAAGATATTTCACTCAGTTTTTTTCCCGGCGCTAAAATTGGTGTATTAGGTTTAAATGGCGCAGGTAAATCAACGTTGTTACGAATTATGGCCGGAATTGATACCGAAATTGAAGGTGAAGCGATTCCACTTAAAGGGACTAAGATTGGTTACTTGCCGCAAGAGCCACAACTTGATGAAAGTAAAAGTGTTCGTGGTAATGTTGAAGAGGGAATTGGTGAAATAAAGGAAATATTAAAGCGCTTTGAAGAAGTTAGTAATGCTTTTTCTGAACCCGATGCTGACTTTGATGCTTTACTTGCTGAGCAAGCCGAGTTGCAAGATAAAATTGATGCGGTTAATGGTTGGGAAGTTGACCGTTTATTAGATAAAGCGGCAGAAGCTTTACGCTTACCATCTTGGGATGCCGAAGTTAAACATTTATCGGGTGGTGAAAAACGTCGCGTGGCTTTGTGTAAGTTATTATTATCAAAGCCGGACATGTTACTACTGGATGAACCAACTAACCATTTGGATGCTGAATCAGTTGCTTGGCTAGAACGATTTTTGCAAGATTTTAAAGGCACTGTTGTGGCAATCACCCATGATCGTTATTTCTTAGATAATGTCGCTGGCTGGATTTTAGAGCTCGACCGAGGACATGGTATTCCCTGGGAAGGTAATTATTCTTCTTGGCTTGAGCAAAAAGAAAAGCGTTTAGCGGTAGAAGAAAAACGCGAAACTAATCGAATTAAATCCATGAAAGAAGAGTTGGAATGGGTGCGCTCAAATCCGAAAGGTCGACAAGCTAAAAGTAAGGCAAGAATTGCGCGTTTTGAGGAACTATCTTCACAGGAATATCAAAAAAGAAATGAGACACAAGAGCTTTATATTCCGCCAGGACCACGCTTAGGTAACTTAGTTATTGAAGCTGAACATATTCAAAAAAGCTTTGCTGAAAAATGCTTAGTTGACGATTTAAACTTTAATTTACCTCAAGGCGGAATTGTCGGAATTATTGGTCCCAATGGTGCCGGTAAATCAACCTTGTTTAAAATGCTAACGAATATTGAAAAACCTGATTCAGGAGAATTAAGAATTGGTGAAACAGTAGAAATTGCTTATGTCGATCAATCGCGTGACAGTCTTAATGGTGAACACACTGTCTGGCAAGAAATATCTAATGATTCAGATATAATTACAGTTGGAAACTATCAGGTTCCATCACGTCAATATGTTGGTCGTTTTAACTTTAAAGGTGGCGATCAACAAAAATTTATTAAAGATTTGTCGGGCGGTGAAAGAAATCGAGTACATCTAGCAAAATTATTAAAAAGTGGTGGAAACCTTTTATTACTCGATGAGCCAACCAATGACTTAGATGTTGAAACTTTACGCGCTTTAGAAGAAGCTCTGTTAGCTTTCCCTGGTTGTGCTGTTGTTATTTCGCATGACCGCTGGTTTCTTGATCGAGTCGCTACTCATATTTTGGCTTTTGAGGGTGATAGCAAAACCGTTTGGTTTGAAGGTAATTACGCAGATTATGAAGCCGATAGAAAACGTCGCCTAGGTGCAGATGCTGAGATGCCAACACGGATTAAATATCGTAAGATTGGTTGACTTTAAATCATGCAAATATCTGAACCAACTAAGCTGCGCTATGACTTAATTGATCTATTACGTGGCCTAGCTGTAGTTCAGATGATTTTTTTTCATTTCTGCTTTTTGTTGAATGAGTTCAACTTGCCGGATTTATATTTTCGTGAATATCCCATTTGGTTTTATTTTCGCACTTGGATTGTCATTCAGTTTTTAGCTTTAGTTGGCGTGAGCTTAAAGTTAGCCAGTGTTAATGGTTTTAATTGGCGGAGTTATTATTTTCGTTTAACCCAGTTATTTATTTATGCTGGTATTATTACTTTAGCCAGTTATTTTTATCAGCCAGAAAAAGTAGTTATTTTTGGCATACTACAATTTATTTTAGTTGCTAGTATTGTCGGGTTGTTATTTGTTAATTGTTCTTGGACTAATTTAGCTTTAGGCGCTAGTTTATATATTATCGGTGAACGGCTTGAGTTTAAATTATTTGATCATCCAGCATTACAATGGTTTGGTTTAAAAACTCAGCCAATTAGTACCTTTGATTATGTACCTTTTTTACCTTGGTTTGGTGTGGTGCTAATTGGTATTTTTATGGGGCGCTTAATATTAACTCAGCGTTATTTTAGTTTTGTTCGTGATTATCAGTCTGCTAATCCAATTAGTTCATTATTAACGCTAGTTGGACGACATAGTTTAAATATTTATATTTTACATATGCCTATATTATATTTGTTGATCTATTTTTTCTTGAGCTAATTTAATCACTCACAAGTTAGTTAAATCATTATAAATATCTTTAAAGCCAGATAACATCGACTGGCTATCTAGCCTAGCTTCGATAGCTGAGCGGGATAAGTTAATTCGTTGTTGTTCAGTATAAATAGGTATTTTCCCCATAGAAGCTATGATTGTTTTGCTGAGGTTGAAAACTTCTTGGCTTTCTAATTTAAGCCGTTCTTTTGAACAATTGTTTAATCTTTCTGGAAGAGAGAGGGTTTTTAGAAAGCCATTTGGAATTTTGTTAGTTAACTCTTGCAAGTAGGGTGTGCTATTAGTTGCAATAATAGGAATGCCTGATAACAAAGCTTCAATGATTATCATAGGTGCGACTTCGCAAAGTGATAATGATAATAAACAATCAAATAGGGGCGTGATATGTCGATTTTTCGCGTCATTTAGATCTTGGTGAATATAGATAATGTTCTCTTGTTCGTTTACCCAATTAGGTGGCTCATGGTTTGAAAACAGAACAATTCGCCAGTCAGGTTGTAGCTGTTTAGCTATGGCTTGTAAAAACTGGCCACCTTTTGCATCAGTTGGACTACCAATAAAGCCAGCAATTTTAATATTTTCTGGAATAGTTAATTGTTTCTTCCATAATTGAAAATCAACCTCTAATCGAGGCTTAAAAATTTTAGTATTAGCACCATTAGTAACAGTATGTAATTTGTTGCAGGAAATATTAATTTCATCGGCTAAAAAAGTGGCGGGAATAATCATGCGATTGGCTCGTTCTAAATTTTTTTGTAAGTTTTTCTGTTCTTGTTGTGATAAATAATTAAAACGTAGTTGGTGATGAATAATCACAGGAATATTTTTAGGTGCCAGATGAATAAAGTCGGTGTCTGCTTGTTCGTGAGGATTAAAACAGCTAATCAGCTTTACTTTTTCCCAGTTGGGTAACGAGTAATTGTTATTATTATCTTTTTGCCAACTGATTAGGTTAAGGTGATTTATAGTCTCTAGTTGACGAAAATCTTGGCCATGTTGAGGTTTAGAACGAGGAACTAAACAAATATTCATGGTTAGCTTGGAGAAGCAAAAGATTCAACTTCAACTGTTTGTTGTAAAATCTTTCCGAAAACTTCTTTTGCTTTTTTGGGGTTGCTAGAAAAATAATTTACCCAGGTCTTTTCTTGATTGCAATTAAGATTCTTTCCTAGTTGTCGTTTTATTTCATGAGCAACTGGCTGTGCGCTTTCAAATAAAGTCACTTGTGTGCCAAGTATTGCTTGGATAGATTCTGTTAAGAAAGGAAAATGAGTGCAGCCTAGAACGAGTGAATCAATTTGATGCTCAATAAAAATATTCAATTCGTCTTTGATTAATTCAATATGAGGCGATGTAATAGTCTCGCCTGACTCGACTAGCTTCACAAATAGTGACGAAGCTTTTTCAATAATTTCTACTTCGTTACTAAACCGTTCTTTTAAATTTAAATATTTCTCACTTTCAAGAGTCGCTTGAGTGGCGAGTACCCCAACTTTTTTATTACGAGTAAATTCTGCTGCAGGCTTTAATGCAGGCTCTAAACCGACAATAGGAATATCATATTTCTCTCTAAGCAATTGAATGGATGCAGCCGTTGCTGTATTGCAAGCGACTACCATTAACTTAATATTTTTTTTAACCAAAAAATCGGCGATGGTTAGAACCCGTTGATTGATAAACTCAACTGAGTGTTCACCGTAGGGTGTATATTGGGTATCAGCCAGATAAACTAAATTTTCCTGAGGCATAACTTGTTGAACAGCCTTTAGAATACTTAGTCCACCAACGCCTGAGTCAAATATAGCAATCGGTTTTTGATTTTGTTGAATAGTATTTCCTGTTATCATTGAGCCATATCATCAGTCTTATTCTTGGATATTTTAACCTATCACTGGTTAATAGCGAAATTATCTATGTTAAAACCGTATTTAAAATCTAGTTTGTTTTTAATGCTTTGCTTTGTGATGAGTAGCTGCACTTATCAACCGAAGAATATTGATAATATCTGTCAGATTTTTCTCGGCAATGTAAATTGGTATAAAGACGCTAAAAACTCGAATAAACGTTGGGGCACTCCCATCAATGTGATGATGGCCATTATGCATCAGGAGTCAAGTTTTGTTGATGATGCGCGCCCGCCAAGAAGATGGTTCTTATGGGTTATTCCTTTACCTCGCTCATCTTCTGCTTATGGCTATGCACAAGCTCAAGATCCTGTGTGGGGTGAATACAAAAAAGCCACAGGAAAGAAATTTGCTGACAGAGATGATTTTGATGACGCGATTGATTTTATTGGTTGGTATACCCATCTTACACAAAGACGTTTGAAAATATCCAAATGGGATGCCTACAATCAATACCTTGCTTATCACGAAGGGCGTGGTGGTTACTCAAGAGGCACTTATAATAAAAAGCCTTGGTTAAAAAAAGTCGCCAATAAAGTTAAGCTGAGAGCAGCAAGATATAATAAGCAATTAAAGGGTTGCGAAGCGAGATTAGAAAAGATGGCGAGTAGCTGGTGGTAGTCTAGCCTGATAATCTTGTGCCGAGCTTGCTACTGATACACTAATTTTCACTTGGTCACTCCTATCGTCTTTTAATATCAGTTAAATTCGATCTAAAGGACTTAAAGTGCCGCTTGGATTTCTATTCAGCACATGCGTATAAATTTGAGTGGTTTTAACATCCGTATGACCCAGTAATTCCTGAACAGTCCTAATATCTGCCCCGGACTCTAGCAAATGTGTTGCAAATGAATGTCTCAAAACGTGAGTTGTCACATGTTTGTTTATTTTGCTTTTCGATACAGCATGTTTTAAATGCCGAGTTAATACGTCAGGATAAACGTGGTGCCGTCGACAAATTAAAGTGCGAGGATCAACGCTGGTTTTATGACTTGGAAATAACCACTGCCATTTTAGTTCGTTTCCTGCTTTTGGATATTTATTTTGTAAAGCATGAGGCATCTGAACGCTTGGTAAATTATCTAAGCGATCCTGTTGATGAAGCTTTTCTACAAAATCTAGTTGGATCTTGATTGTACTTTTAATTGATAAAGGTAAGGGAACCCGCCGATCTTTATTGCCTTTTCCTTGTCGTACCGTGATTTCATTTCTATCAAAATCAATGTCTTGCACTCTGAGTCTATGACACTCCATTTTTCTTAGCCCTGCACCATAACAAAGCGAAGCCATTAACCTTGTTGTACCATTCATGTTTGAAAGTAGTTCTGTCACTTCATTAACCGATAATACAATGGGAATTCGTTGAACTCGTTTTGCTCTGACCGCATCAATGGTTTGGCCTAAATCGATTTGTAAGACCTTTTTGTATAAGAATACTAAACCACAAAGCGCTTGGTTTTGAGTCGCAGGCGATACATTTCGCTTAACGGCTAAATAAGTTAAAAAGTCACTAATTTCTTTACCACCCATATTCTTGGGATGCTTGAGTTTATGAAAATAAATAAAATGCCTGATCCAATAAATGTAACTCTTTTCAGTTTGGGTTGAATAATTGAGGCGTCTGATAGTTGCTCTAACGAGAGATAATAATTTAGGTTTTGTCGTATTACTCATAACTTGCTTCCTTGCTTTTTACTACTTGTTTGAGTAGTTAAAAATAAATGAAAATGATCTATATTGCAAAATATTTTTTAAGTGATTGAATTTATTATATTTATATTAGGGCATAAAATGATCTATATAGCATTTGCTATATAAACTCCCCTTGTGATTTTCAAAAAACCCGGTAGACTATTGATTTATATGAAAAAAACTATTTTTATAGAAAATACAGTGGGGAGTTATATCGGTAACACCGATATAATCAGCTGTTATGCGCCCAAGAGAGTTCATGAATAATTTCGAGATAAGAGAAGATGAGAATGGAATCGGTAAAGTCCTTATCTTAAAGGGGGCTTGGTCCGATGAAGTGAGTGCATATATGCGGGAAAACGGAATATATGCCTTGAGGCTTACAGACTCGTTTGGGTTCAAAGGCCATGATTTGTCTTTCCTTTCCAAACTCTCCTTCCTTCGCAGCCTAGAGATTTATTGCTGGGAGGCAAAAGGGATAAAAGTCATAGAGTCGCTTCCTCAACTAGAGATACTTGGCCTGCAATATAAATCAACTCAGAAAATTGATTTGTCAGCCTTCTCAAAGCTAAGGGTGGCTCTAATAACTTGGTCTAAAGGTCTTGGTTCATTGCTTGAGCTAGCATCCCTTGAAAAGCTCAATATTCAAAATTACCCACATCGCAACC
>CAYPMT010000061.1:0-14502 GCA_964411875.1 uncultured Kangiellaceae bacterium | reverse complement strand
TTTAAACAAACTGAGTTTCAAATACTTTATGGAAAAGGCACATCACGAATTGGTGAAGTTATTGATCTAGGTGTAAAGCAAGGCCTTGTCGATAAAGCTGGTGCTTGGTACAGTTACAAAGGTGACCGAATAGGCCAAGGTAAAGTCAAAGCTTGTGAATATCTAACCGAACACTCTCAAATGGCTGAAGAAATTGAACAGCAAATACGAGCTCAATTATTGGTTAGTAAAGTTGCTACTGAAGAGTCTAACAACGAACCTGTTGAAGAAGACTCATAGTTGATGAATAGCCCTCTCTATCTAACTTGAGGGCTATAGCTTTATATTCATTTTGTTCGCCTACTTTTCACTAAAAGCTTAAAATTCGGACTTACATGAACCTTGTTCTTAGTTTATTCGATAATAAATGTCTGTTTGACTGCTCTCCATCACTAGATGATTAGTGATTCATCGATTAGAATAAGCCTCTGGAATAATTTAGAGGTTGGACTCTAGCTAAAATCTGTGAACTCTGAAGAAGTCGATTCTAAAAAGGTCAATAAAGCCATTGCTTATGCTTGTCGTTTGCTCAGTATGAGGGATTACTCTCAGCATCGTATTAAGCAAAAAATGCTGTCTAAAGGTTATTTACCATCCGAGATTACTCAGGCTGTTGACTATCTTAATGAAAGTGACTATTTAAATGAGTTAAGATTTTGTGAGTCTTTTATTCGCTCTCGAGTGCAAAAAGGTCAGGGTGAAAAACGGATCAAGCTTGAATTAAAAGCACAGGGTTTAAATGAGACCTGTTTTGGTGATTTTTTTAATAGCATTAATTGGCAAGAAGTTTGTAATAAGAGCTGTTTAAAAAAACTTAAGACACTTGATGTCACTGAAATACATAAGAGTCGTCTTAAGCTTCAGCGCTTTTTAAGTTATCGTGGTTTTACTCGGGAACAAATTAGTCTCTCGATTAAGCAACATTTTAATAATAATGGGTGATCACCAGTGAGTATGACAAGTAATCAAATTAGAGAAGCGTTTTTAAACTTTTTTGAAAAAAAAGGCCATCAACGCGTGGACTCAAGCTCATTAGTGCCAGGTAATGATCCGACCTTACTTTTTACTAATGCCGGAATGGTTCAGTTTAAGGAGTGCTTTTTAGGTGTAGAAAAAAGAAGCTATACCCGGGCAACCAGTTCGCAACGGTGTGTAAGAGCGGGAGGAAAGCATAATGATTTAGAAAACGTTGGTTATACTGCACGTCATCATACGTTTTTTGAAATGTTGGGTAATTTTAGTTTTGGCGATTATTTTAAGCAAGATGCAATTGCTTACGCTTGGGAGTTTTTAACACAGGTTTTAGCTATTCCTGAAGAAAAGCTTTGGGTGACGGTGCATAAAGATGATCAGGAAGCGGAAGATATTTGGTTTAACGAGATAGGGATTAACCAAACGCGTTTTTCACGTTTAGATGATAAAGATAACTTTTGGTCTATGGGAGATACTGGTCCCTGTGGCCCATGTAGTGAAATTTTTTATGACCATGGTGAAGATGTTGTTGGTGGTCCTCCAGGTAGTCCTGAGGAGGATGGTGACCGCTATATTGAAATATGGAACCTTGTTTTTATGCAGTTTAACCGTAGTAAAGAGGGTGAAGTAACGCCATTGCCAAAACCTTCGGTTGATACCGGAATGGGATTAGAAAGAATTGCTGCGGTCATGCAGAGCGTGCATAGTAATTACGAAATTGACTTATTTGATGGTTTGATACGCTTTATTGCTAATATTTTAGAGGTTAAAGATATCTCTCAGCAATCTTTACGAGTGGTGGCGGATCATATTCGCTCTTGTTCTTTTTTAATTTTGGATGGAGTTTTACCGAGTAATGAAGGTCGAGGCTATGTTTTAAGACGAATTATTCGTCGGGCTATTCGTCATGGTAATAAATTAGGTGCGAAGAGCAGTTTTTTTCATAAGGCTGTTAGTGGTCTGGTTGAACAAATGGGGGATGCTTATCCGTTACTTAAAGACAAGGCTCAGCCTATTGAACAAGTTTTGTTAAAAGAAGAAGAGCAATTTGCCCGAACGCTTGAGCAAGGCATGAAAATCCTTGAGCAAGATATTGACCAATTGCAAGACAATAAGATTAGTGGTGAAACCTTATTTAAACTTTACGATACCTATGGTTTTCCGGTTGATTTAACTGCTGATATTGCTCGTGAAAGAAACTTGCTTATTGATCAAGCCGGTTTTGAAAAATGCATGAGTGAACAAAAAAATCGAGCAAGAAAAGCGAACCAGTTTTCTACTGACTATAATGACTCAATTGTCATTGATGATAAAACAGAGTTTTTAGGCTATGAACAATCCGAAAGTCGCTCGCAAATTAAAAGTGTTTTTGTTGAAGGCGGTTCAGTTGATGCGGTTACAGCTGGAACTCAAGCACAAATTCTACTCGAAAAAACACCTTTCTACGCCGAGTCGGGCGGCCAAGTTGGCGACAAAGGCTTTTTAGTCGGCGAAGGTTTTGAGTTTGAGGTTGAAGATACAATAAAAACCCAAGAGGCTTTTTTACATAATGGAAAAGTTATTTCAGGTACTATGCAGGTTGATGAGTTTGTTGAAGCTAAAATTAATAGTCATGAAAGACAAGAAATAGCTGCAAATCATTCGGCAACTCATTTAATGCATGCGGCATTAAGACAGGTACTTGGTGGGCATGTTGAGCAAAAAGGTTCTTTGGTCGACAGCCAACGCTTGAGGTTTGATTTTTCTCACCAAGAAGCTGTTAGTCAAAAAGAGATTTTTTGTATCGAAGCACTTGTTAATCAGCATATATGTGCTAATCATTTAGTAGAGACACAAGTTGTTTCAATGGAGAAAGCTAAAGAACTTGGAGCTATGATGCTATTTGGAGAAAAATATGGTGAGGCTGTTAGGGTTTTATCCATGTCAGACTTTTCGGTCGAGCTATGTGGGGGAACTCATGTAAAACGAACCGGTGAAATAGGCGCGTTTACAATTATCAGTGAGCAGGGGATTGCTTCAGGTGTAAGGCGTATTGAAGCGGTAACCGGGTTTCATGCGATTGAATATACGCAAAAACAAAGTAAACTAATTGAACAATTAGCTGTTTCGTTAAAAGCAGATAAGCTTTCTTTAAGTGAGAAAGTTGAACAACTTGTTGTTAGAATGAAGCAGCAAGATAAAGAAATTGATCAGCTCAAAAATAAGCTATCCTCTTCTCAGTCGGCGGATCTTTTGAGCCAATTGGTTCAGGTCAATGAGACGCCTTTATTGGTAGCAAAAGTTGAGGTGTCTGATGTTAAGGCGTTACGAAATTTGAATGATCAGCTTAAAAGTCGGTTAAATAGCGGTATCTTAGTATTGGCTGCTGAGATTAATGAGAAAATAAGTCTGATTGTTAGCGTAACTAAGGATCTTGTACCCGTTTTCCATGCTGGCAAACTTATGCAGGAGTTGGCTAAACTCCTCGGCGGCAAAGGAGGCGGTAGACCAGACATGGCCCAAGGAGGAGGAACTGACATAGATAAATTAGGTCTGGCTTTGCAGTGGGTTCCTGAGTGGGTCCAAGAGCAGAAGAGTTAAATAAAAGAATTAATCGAGTGACTAAAGAATAGTCTATTGTTATAATCTCGTTCCTTTGTTTGGTTTGCAGGAATGATGAGAAATTTATAAAGTAAGGTTATAGGATATTGTTAAATAAGTATAAGAAGAAACTGTAACTACTTAATTTTAAGCCAAATATTTCTAAGGAGATTGGCATGCTAATTTTGACTCGTCGTGTAGGCGAAACTTTGATGATAGGTGATGATGTAACCGTAACTGTACTTGGTGTTAAAGGTAACCAAGTTAGGATCGGTGTTAATGCGCCTAAAGAGATATCAGTACATCGTGAAGAAATCTATATGAGAATTCAGCGTGAAAAGGAAATGAACGCCGGAAATAACTAGATTTTTGTGGTTTGAAGTCCTCAAAATGGAATAATGGTAAAAAAAGGGATTGCATTTTTATGTTGTTTAGGTAGTATTCTGCCCCGCGAAATACCAGGCTTTATCCTTATATTAAACTATTTATAGAGTTTCGCTGTGCTTGGAGAGATGGCCGAGCGGCTGAAGGCGCTCCCCTGCTAAGGGAGTATGGGTTTTATAGCCCATCGAGGGTTCGAATCCCTCTCTCTCCGCCATGATTTAATAGACCACCTTTATGGTGGTCCTTTAAATTGCTAGGTATACTTTAATCTAATCAAAATAAGAATTTAATCGGGGATTTCTTCAAACAATATAGAGCGGGCATTTTTATTGACATTAATCGACTTACTGATGATAATACGCCCCCTTTTTAGGGACTTGATTGAATCTTTTCTCGAATGACAAAGTTGTTTTGCGCATGTAGCTCAGCTGGATAGAGTACCTGGCTACGAACCAGGCGGTCGGAGGTTCGACTCCTTCCATGCGCGCCATCTACCAAAGGGTTAACAGATTAATAACTGTTAACCCTTTTTTAATATCCTGTAAATTAATATTCCGCAAATTAATACCCTGCAAATTCCGGCATTAATATGATCTTGTGATATGTTACCTGACAAAATTTGTAAGGAGTGTCGGCTTAAATTTAAAAAGTACCTTAATATAATAGACTTCATTATGAGTTTTATTGGCTATTGAAAATTGAACGATATGTGACTAATTAAAGAGAATAAGAGGAGTTTTAATCAAAAATGATATGATGTATCATATCGTTTTTGGTTCAGGGATAACTTTTTGTATGCAACTCAATCGGATCAGAAACCAATGGTGTTTGTGAAAATAGCATTGTTAAACTTTCCTAGAGACTACCGAAATGAAATACTCATATTTTAAAGCATTTCAACAAACCATTGATAATATCCCGCTTAAGCTAACTAAAATCACTGATCTATCTGAGTCTAACAATCAGAGTTTAATCCATGTTATGACAAAAGGAGTAGCTTATGTTAATTAAAAATGCGCAGATTGTTAATGAAGGTAAGGTTTTTGAAGGTGATCTAAGAATTAACGAGCAGCGGATAAGCCATATTGGTAAAGAGATATCAGCCTTACAACAAGAGCAAGTTATAGATGCGAATGGATTATATTTATTGCCGGGCATGATTGATGATCAAGTACATTTTCGTGAGCCAGGTTTAACTCACAAAGGTACTATCGCCAGTGAGTCCCGAGCAGCCGTTGCCGGAGGTATAACAAGTTATATGGAGATGCCGAATGTTAATCCCGCAACAACTTCGATTGAGATGTTGGAAAAAAAGTTTGAGATTGCTTCGAACAATTCAATGGGTAATTATTCTTTTTATTTAGGCGCGACGGAAAACAATCTCGATCAAATTAAATTACTAGATCCAAAAAAGCACTGCGGTGTAAAAGTTTTTATGGGAGCATCGACAGGGGACTTGTTAGTGGAGCACCCTCAAGCATTGGATGCCATCTTTCGTGAAAGCCCAACGTTAATCGCTACTCATTGTGAAAGCACGCCAATCATTAATAGCAATCTTGAAAAAATGCGTGACCAAGGACGTGTACCGACAATACTTGACCATCCGATAATCAGAGATACAGAAGCTTGCTATGCTTCCTCATCTTATGCTGTCGGTTTGGCTAAAAAATACCAAAGCCAATTACATGTATTACATATCACCACTGAAAAAGAGTTGAGCTTATTTGAAAGTGGTTTGATCGAAAATAAACACATCACTGCAGAAGTTTGTGTACACCACCTCTGGTTTAGTGACCAAGACTATCCAGGCTTGGGAAATTTAATCAAATGCAATCCATCAATTAAATCATCAAACGATCGTGATGCGTTATTGCAAGCATTACATAGCAATCAAATTGACATTATTGCTACGGATCATGCACCTCATACACGGCAAGAAAAACAAGCTGATTACAACCAAGCCCCTGCCGGTTTACCATTGGTACAACATGCTTTGCTTAGTTTACTCGATCATGTAAAGTTTCAGCGTCTTAGCTTAGAGCAAGTTGTCGAAAAGATGGCTCATAACCCAGCTTTACGTTATGGCGTTAAAGAACGTGGGTTTATTCGTGAAGGCTATTATGCCGATTTGGTATTAGTTGATACGAACGGACTGACTCAAGTCAATCATGAAAACGTTTATTACCACTGTGCTTGGACACCTTTTAATGAGCATCAATTTTCTTCAAGTATTAAAAGCACCTGGGTTAATGGTCAGCAGGTATTTGATGGACAGCAAGTCAGTCGTCAACCCATATCGTCGATGCGGTTAGCTTTTAATCGATGATTACTTAAATTAGTAACGATCCAATTAATAATTATTTAATCAATAACGATTAAATTAAAATACAGGAGAAAACTTTTGTTAATGCGTACTTTACCGGATGTAACTTCGGATTTAAATGCGGAGATTCCATTGGCCCTACAATGGGTGGGTATGGAAGATATTGCCGTACCGATTACACTGAGTTTACAAAATGAGAACTTACAGACTCTCACAGCAAAAGCCAAAGTGTATGTTAGCTTGGAAAAGCCAGAAGTAAAAGGCATTCATATGTCACGATTGCACATGGCTATTAATCAACTTGCAGAGCGTGAGTTCAATAAACAGGCAGTCGATGGATTATTGAATGAAATGATTGGTTCGCAAAGTAATATCGGTCGACAAGCTAAAATAGAACTTTCATTCGACTTATTACTAAACAAACCGGCTCTATTGAGTGATGAAAGCGGTTTTCAATCTTATCCTGTTACGATAAAGGTTGAAAAAGGTGGCAAAGATTTTTCTTATGAACTTGAACTCACGATACCTTATTCGAGTACCTGCCCATGTTCGGCGTCTCTTGCACGGCAATTATATGCCGATGCAATTAATACAAAATTTACCGGTTCAACAATTGATAAAACTAATTTGATGGAATGGATTCAATCTTCGGCGGGTTCGGTCGCTACACCTCACAGCCAGCGTTCCTATGCCTATATTCGCCTTTCATTAGGGAATAACAACTGGCCTAAGCTTTCATCACTTATTTTCGAACTTGAAGACGTTATTGGCACGCCGGTACAAACAGCGGTAAAGCGAGTCGATGAACAAGCCTTTGCAAAGTTGAATGCCGAAAATTTAATGTTTTGTGAGGATGCCGCACGGCGACTTAAATTTGCACTGGAGCAGATGAGCACTGTGGAGAATTATTGGTTTAAAGTGGAGCATCAAGAGAGCTTACATGCTCACAACGCCGTAGTAATCGATCAAAAATATACGGGTGGTGAATATTATGAGTAAACGAAAAATTCGGCTATTGACTGAAAAGCAAGTTATTGACGCCCCTGAATCAGAATACATGAACCCGGAACAGCTTGAGTTTTTTAGGCGTAAGCTTTTAGAGTTGCATGACTCGATACTTGAGCGAATTCAGGAAGCAAAAGATCAAATGATTAACCCCATGGATCTTAGCGATATGAATGATCGTGCGTCCTGTGAGGAGCAATCTAACATCGCACTTCGTATCGTCGAGAGAGAACAAAAAGTTTTACCAAAAATTCAAAAATCGCTTGAGAGTATTCGTTTAGGTACCTATGGATACTGCTTGGATTCGGATGAACCGATAGGCATTCCACGCCTTTTGGTGCGACCAACGGCTGAATATTGTGCGGAAGTGAAAGCATTAAAAGAATTGAAAGAGCATCATTATAAAGACTAAGTCTTTAGAGGATGAGAAGGAGCAAATGAATAAGTTAATTAATTGAGAGGAGGAAAGATGAAAAAGTTTATAGTCCCACAAAATTATGACGAGTGGTGGCATTGTATCGTTGTTAAATGTGAACTTGAGTTAACACCTGATTTTATTTCAGAACGCATATCTTTATTACAAAACGAGCGAGATCATTATACCCAGCAATTTATCAAATTGTATGGTCAGCAATACCTTCAGAAAGTGCTTGGTTGGTTTATACAGGCGAAAAAAGCCGCATAATATTATAGTGACTATTTGGTTTAAAGATAAAACTTAACGATAGCAAGAATTGTAAATATGAACAAAGATGATATAACATCGTTATTCGATGAGTGGAACCATGCGCTTCAAACGGGTGATCCAAAAAAAGTGGTAGTTCTCTATGAGAGCAATGGCATTTTACTCCCAACAGTTTCAAATAAAGTTCGCTACAACCATACAGAAATAGAAAACTACTTTGCCGATATCCTTTGCAGAGGACCGAAATGTAAGATCGATGAGTCTAAGATTCGCACCTATGGCGAGATCGCTATACATTCTGGTGTTTATACTTTTTCGTTTAATGACAACTCTACAATTCCAGCACGTTTTACTTTTGTATATCGCTGGAATGGTACACGTTGGATGATAATAGAACACCATTCTTCACAAATGCCAGAGACTTGTTTTTAGCAGGCTATTACAGGCTGTAGATTAAGAGTTTGTTGTAACTTTTGGAGCATAAAGGTAGATAGCATGAATCATTTTCTTAGCATTCAATTGACAAGCTACCATCCGTAAGGTAGTCTACTATTTCTTTCAATAATTGATAGGTTTTTTTATGACAACTGAACTATATTGGCTTACATTAACCACCTTGATGACTGCGGCATTTTGGCTGCCTTACATTATCAATCGATTGCTCGAAATGGGTTTGTCTCAAGCTGTACTAAACCCTGATTCCGACCCTGCACCTGATGCAGCCTGGGCTAAACGGATGATGAATGCGCATCGAAACGCCGTGGAAAATTTGGTAGTGTTTGCGCCTCTAGTCCTTGTGGTCCAGCTAACAGGTACAAACTCTTCGCTCACAGCATCAGCAGCCTTAGTATACTTTTTTGCTCGTCTTGGGCATTTCATTGTTTATTCACTTGGCATTCCAGGGCTTCGCACTGTCGCCTTTGCTGTGGGTTTTGTTTGTCAGATGATCTTTGGCCTGACTGCGCTCGGTATGCTGTAACTTTTTTGAAGAGGCAAGGTTATGCAAAAACCAGTTGTATTAATTGGCGGTGTCAGTACTCAGTCGGATTTTAGTTCGGCACTGATTGCACAGTTACTGAGTCAGGGTTATCACGTTGTTGCGGTTGCACGTAGTAGCACCAGCAAGGAATCACTTATCGACACTTATGCTGCTAATTCGGATGTTGAATTTGTCTGGGGTGACTTACAGGACTCCCTGTTTATTGATCGCCTAGTGGCCTGTGTGGAACAGAATGCCGGGCCGATTGATGTTTATATTCATAATGCCGCCAAGCTGGTTCTAAAGCCCTTTTTAGAAACAACTGCTGAGGATTTCGAAGGTTGTTGGCAAGTTTCAGTAAACGCGGCAGCGACGGTTTCGCGGTCGCTATTACCCAGTATGTTGTTGCGAAAGCGAGGCGTGCTAATTTTTACGGGGGCATCGGCGTCGATCAGAGGTAAAGAAAAAGCTTCACCATTTGCTGTAGCCAAATTTGGCTTGCGAGCATTATCGCAATCACTTGCTCGAGAGTTTGGGCCGCAGGGTATTCATGTGACGCATGTAATTACTGATGGTGTTATTCTTGGCAAGAGGGCACAAGATACCTTCAATCTATCGAAAGACACATGCATCAACCCCGAGGCATTAGCACGCGTATATCAGAACTTAATTGCCCAAGATGATTCTTGTTGGACTCAGGAGATAGATGTGCGCCCCTATGTAGAAAAATTTTAATGACACAGTCCAACACAGGAGCAACAATGGTTGATCTAAATATGGACTTTAGTCAGTCAGTTATTATTGAAACGATGTTACACTTTGGTTGCCGTCGCCCATGCCTGGTGTTGAAAGGTGTCAATTGGAACGACAACATGCCGAGTCAGGCCATACAACCTCTATAGTACGCTATGAACCTGGCTCTCGCTTCTTATCCAGTGTAAGTGGTTGCACTTTCTGGAGCAAACAAAGTCATGTACAATTATCGGCTAATTAGGTTAAGCGTAACAGTTAGGAGAAGACGATCGATACTGCAACGCGCATACTGGATGTCGCACAGGAGTTAATGCAAACAGGTGGTTACAACGCGTTTAGTTTTAATCATGTTGCGGAGCGTGTGGGTATCAAAAAGCCCAGCATCATGCATCACTTTCCCACTAAGGCCGCTTTAGGTTCTGCGGTAGTACAGCGCTACCGGGAGACTTTTGGTGATGCGTTGAATGCTATTGGTGATGATCCTGATAAAACAGCACTCGATGCTTTCAATTTTTATTGTACACCCTATATCGATTTTGGGGCGACAAATGACAAAGTGTGTTTGTGCGGCGCGCTCGCAGGTGAATTTATGGCGCTGCCAGAAGGAATGAAAGAGGAAGTTGCACAATTCTTTAAAGGCCATATTCACTGGCTTGAAACTATTCTAAAGCGTGGTAAAAAACGTGGTGAGTTTAACTACACTGAAAAGCCGAGTGTTTTTGCAAAACTTATTGTTAATTCATTACAGGGGGCTTTGATTGCTAAACGTGCTACCGGTGATGATAAACAGGTGTATCAGATTATTGCGGCATTAAAATCCCAATTGATAGGCGCAGCTTAACGACTACAAAAATATGCATTTATATTTGATTGATGCTTTAATAGTTATAAGACTAACTACAAACCACTTTTAAAAAATGAAAGTCACTTCTCAAACGCTTAATATTCCCGGACCTTGTGGTCAAATTCAGGCATTACTCGATATGCCAGAGCAGGTTAATTCTGGTTATATAGCCATTAACTGCCATCCTCATTCCTTGCATGGTGGAAGTATGACTAACAAGGTGGTTTACACTTTGGCAAGAGCCGTGGCTAGTTTTGGTATTCCAAGTCTGCGGTTTAATTTTCGCAGTGTTGGAGAAAGTGCAGGAGAGTATGACGAAGGAGTTGGTGAGCAGCAGGATATTCAAGCGGTTTTAGATTGGATGAATAATCAATATCCTCAGTCGCAATTAATTTTAACAGGTTTTTCATTTGGGTCTTATGTATCCGCTTGTATTGCTAATGGGTTAAACCCGAGCTTATTACTGAGTGTCGCGCCCCCCATTAAACGTTTTAACTTTGATAATTTTGTTCGTCCGATTAACGACTGGACTGTGATTATGGGCGATCAGGATGAGTTAGTTGATTATACTGAGGTTAAAGCTTGGGTTAATCAATTTGACAGTCCGCCGAATTTTTTAACCATTCAAAATGCATCACATTTTTTTCATGGGAAATTGGTTGACCTTAGAAGTTTAGTTGAAGAAACGGTCTCTCAATTTTTAGACACTCGTGCTAGTTAAAAGAATTTTAATAAAAAAATCCTATGTCAATTATTTCACCTAAGCAAAAATATCAGATTGATATGCAGTCTGATAACTTTTCTCATGATGATGATCAAGCTCAAGCGATCGAGTTACTTGATGAACTATTTTCTTGTCTTTGTGAGTCGAATCAATCCAATAAATTCTTATTGAATTTGAAGAGAAAGCTAGGCTTGACGATTCAACCTGTGAAGGGCTTGTATTTATGGGGTGGTGTTGGGCGTGGTAAAACTTATTTGATGGATATGTTTTATGATCAATTGCCTTTTGATAATAAAATGCGTTTGCACTTTCATCGCTTTATGCATCAGTTGTTTGAAGAGCTTAAAGCACATAAAGGACAGAAAGATCCATTAATTTCTATAGCGGACAAAATAGCGACACAAACTTGTGTCATTTGTTTCGATGAATTTTTTGTGAGTGATATCGCCGATGCTATGCTACTTGGCGGTTTGTTTGAAGCCTTATTTAAACGAGGTGTGACCCTTGTTGCAACATCCAATATTCCACCAGAAAAACTTTATTGGAATGGTTTGCAGCGTGAACGTTTTTTACCAGTGATTGAATTAATTCAACAGCATACAAAAGTTTTCAACTTAGATAGTGGCATTGATTATCGATTGCGAACTCTGGAACAAGCCGATATTTTTCATACGCCACATGATCAAGAAGCGATTGATAATTTGAACCATAGTTTTGATTTGCTTTCGACTGAAGAGCAGCCGAGTGGAACAGCTATTATGGTTGAAAAACGTTTAATTAATACTTTGCGTTGCGCTGAAGGTGTTGTCTGGTTTGACTTTGCTGAGATTTGTGAAACGCCGCGTAGTCAGAGGGATTACATTGAAATTTCCCGTTGCTATCATACTGTTATGGTAAGTCAAATACCAACACTGCAATCTAAAGATGAAGCGGCTGCAAGACGCTTTATTAGTTTAGTCGATGAGTTTTATGAGAGAAATGTAAAGCTGATGATAACCGCAGATGTAGTATTAGAAGGGATTTACCAAGGAAAGCAATTAACTTTTGAATTTAAGCGAACCCTAAGTCGTCTTCAAGAAATGCAGTCTCACGAATACTTGGGGCAGGAACATATACCTTAAGCATAAGCTTAAAGCGGGTATTAAAGGAATAAAGGCAAGATAAAGTTTTGAGTGGTTAAATCAAGGGCTCAAAGAGCCCTTGAAAATAAAGCTCTAAAAACTTAGCTTGTAGCCATATCCTTCATTTTCTTTAATGGACGAACTTTTACTTGTGTCGACGCAGGCTTAGCTTTAAACATTGTTTCTTCACCAGTAAAAGGATTAATACCTTTTCTTGCTTTGGTTGCTTTTTTCTTAACGGTTGTTACTTTTAATAAACCGGGCAACACAAACTCACCACAAGCGCGTTTTTTGATATGTCCTTCAATTACATTAGAAAGCTCCTCTAAAACGTCACCAACTTGCTTTTTGCTTAACTCTGTAGATTCGGCGATTTCGCTAAGGATTTGAGTTTTTGTGTATCTGTCTTTAACCACTTTAACTGCTTTTGGTTTAGCTATTTTTGATTTAGATGCTTTAGAAGGTTTTTTTGAAGCCATGTTTTTTCCTAAAATATTATTGTTAAGTATTAATGGACTCAATTTTAGAGGCCATGGGTCGTAGCATAGAAGCTAAATCGATTTGTACCCTAGAAACCACTGGAAATAAAGCATTATTTGTAAAAAAGTATAAAAATAAGGCTTTTTATAGGCTAAATTGATTAAATTTGATCATTAAGGCTAATTCTTGGGTAAAATTGGCGTACAATACACAAATAGAGCAAGCTACAGAGAAAGTTTCATTTAAAGCAACATTTATCGAAAAATGGCTTGTGTAAAGCTTATCCTTTCTGTAAAATTCGCGCTCTTTTTTAATTCTATGCTTAATTAGCCTGCCTTTTATTTTGAGTGTTGGAAAGTTAAAGGCGAGAATGCCGGAGCTAATAATGAAAACCTTTAGTGCTAAGCCAGAATCAGTAAAACGTGATTGGTATGTTGTTGATGCCTCAGGTAGAACCTTAGGGCGTTTAGCCACAGAAATTGCTCGTCGTTTACGAGGAAAACATAAGGCTGAATATACGCCTCATGTTGATACAGGCGATTATATTGTTGTCGTTAATGCAGAAAAAATTGCTGTAAC
Source organism: uncultured Kangiellaceae bacterium (assembly GCA_964411875.1). Taxonomy (GTDB): domain Bacteria; phylum Pseudomonadota; class Gammaproteobacteria; order Enterobacterales; family Kangiellaceae; genus Aliikangiella. Next base: position 1,034 of record CAYPMT010000061.1, on the reverse strand, counting down.
AGGCAACAAAGAAGCTGCTAAGACTTATTTTCATCACACTGGATACCCTGGCGGTATCCGCGGTATTACTCTCGGTAAATTGCGTGAAAAAGCCCCTGAGCGAATTTTACACAATGCAGTTAAGGGAATGATACCTCGAAATCCATTGGGTCGAGCTTGTCTGCGTAAACTTAAGATTTTTATTGGTCCAGAGCATACGCACGAAGCACAACAACCTAAAGAACTGAATATTTAAAACTAGCGAGCAACTTAATTTATGTCTAATATACAATATTATGGAACCGGTCGTCGTAAAAGCTCAACAGCTCGTGTTTTTTTACGTCCTGGCAACGGTAGTGTTACCGTTAATCAACAGCCTCTAGATGAGTATTTTGGCCGTGAAACCTCTCGAATGGTTGTAAGGCAGCCACTAGAGCTGACTGAAACACTTGAGAAGTTTGATGCTTATGTAACCGTTAAAGGTGGTGGCGATACAGGACAAGCCGGTGCGATTCGTTTGGGTATCACTCGTGCATTAATGGAGTATGATGAAGAAATGCGTCCCACTCTACGTAAAGCTGGTTACGTTACTCGTGATGCACGTGAAGTTGAACGTAAGAAAGTTGGTTTACACAAAGCACGTAAGCGACCACAGTTCTCAAAACGATAATCGTTTTTTATTATATTATTCATTAAGATACCTCCTATTGGAGGTATTTTTTTGCCATATATTTTTAAATTTTAAGTTCAAAGGCTTTCTTTATTATTACATGATAATGAAATCATTAAACTCTTAGATCATCTGGCTTAAGGTATTCATAATATGATTTTAGAAAGCGATTTAAACGGCTTCATTTTTTAGATTATGGCTAGAATCATAAAATGGTTACCGACTTGATCCTCTGAGTCTTTAAGAATAACCTGCTAGGACTTGAAGGCTGTTACTCTTACTAACTTATCCAGAGAAGTTTAAATTTATGAGCAGTGCTATTATATTGAAAAAAACTATCAAGACCATAGAGTCAGTTTTATCTGATAAGCTTTTAACCAATAGT
>CAYPMT010000060.1:13587-14575 GCA_964411875.1 uncultured Kangiellaceae bacterium | reverse complement strand
AACAAAATGTTGAGCAATTCTCTGGAGATGTTGATTGGACGACACTAACCTCTTTAGATCTTCCGCCTGCCATTGCTGAGGGGTATGTTGTTCGTTGGGAGTATAAAAAGGACGGTTCATTTGGTGATGGGGCTGATACGGCTTGGATCGATAGTGTTTCAGCTAAACTTCCTGCTTTTCCAGTACAGATAAACAGTGCATTTCCTCAACAGAGTAGTATCCTGCCAGATAACTTTGTTTTTACCCCAAGTGCTTGGATATTTAATCCAGATGATTCACCTAATGATGTTGGTTCTGAGGCACTGTCAACGCCTAGTATCGACCATGGTGAAAGCGCATCGCTTGAAGTTTTGCGTAGCTCTACGGAAGAGACTGTTCTAGCCTTTGACCTTCGTGTTTCCACTGAAGGAATAGTGGTGAAAGATAATGCTATTGGAGGTGATTTACTAAAACTTTATTTTGATGATGAACAGGTGTTTTTTCCTGATGGAGAAAGAGTTCTTTTCAGTGGTGAGCTTAATTGGGTTACCGTTAGAGTAAGCGTTCCTGAAGGCACACAGCGTATACGATGGAGCTATGAAAAAGATGATACCTTTAGTGATGGCCTTGATCGAGTCGATATTGATAATATTGTTATTGGGAATGCTCAATCAGAGCCAAGCTTAGGTGATAATTATGTGATAGGTATGCTTGGAGGTAACGATGCTTGGGTACTTGATGATTCAGATGACTCGCCTTTAGATGAAGGAACGACTAGTATAAGAACTGCAGTAGTTGCTGATGATGAAGTGGCAATTCTTGACGTATTGTCTGATAGCTTAAATGAACAAGTTGTGAGCTTTTATACCAAAGTATCTTCAGAAGAAAATGGAGACTTTCTACGCTTGTATCTTAATGATGAATTAATTCAAAGTTATGAACAGGCTGATGAAAATGGTGACTTGATGACTGTTGCAGGACCAGCTGCATGGAGCGGTGAAGTTGATTG
>CAYPMT010000060.1:0-13577 GCA_964411875.1 uncultured Kangiellaceae bacterium | reverse complement strand
TTTTGAAGTCTTATTTGTCGAAGTCTTAGGTAGATTGATTGGACTAAAATTCAAGTCACTATACCAGCTGGTCAGAATACCGTGAGCTGGCGTTATGAAAAAAATGCTTCAGCTACTGCAGGTGAGGATAGAGTTTATCTTGATCTAGTATCGATACCAATTGCCGTTTCAGGTTTGACAATCGTATTAACTAATGATGATGTAGAAGTTAATGAAGGTGAGACAGTAACTTTTGATGCGAGTAATAGTACACCAGCATTTAGTTCTTCTGCTTCTGCTTCGGACTTAATTTTCAGCTGGACCACCCCAGAAGGATTAGAGGCTGATTATTCGGCATTAGATGAACCGGTATTGACCTTTACTGCACCAACTGATGTGCCTAATACGGAGATTGCTCGCCGATATTTCTTTTTTGTTACAGTGACGGACCCTACTACCAGTCCGGCTACGGTTAGAACGATGAAAGTGGAGCTTAGTGTTACTTCTTTAGAACAATCGGATGGATTTGAAGACGAGGTCGATGATAGTGGTTCACTTGGTATTGTTTTATTTGGAGGCTTAATACTGTTATTGGGTGTACGCCGAAAAACTAAATAAATTTTTAGATAATAAACACAAGGGGAAAATTTTATTTTCCCCTTCTTTTTGTCTTTTTTATTATGAAAGTATAATATTTAAATCGAGTTCAGATTGTTTAGTTCAGCAAATTGCTCTTTTAAGGATAATACTTGATCTTCCCAATAGCGGCTCTGATTAAACCAAGGAAAATTATGTTTAAAGCTAGGGTCTTGCCAACGTCTCGCTAACCAAGCGCTGTAGTGAAGCATTCGCATGGCCCTTAATGGTTCAACAAGCTTTAATTCTCTATCATCGAATTCTCGAAAATCTTCATAGCCTTGTAGTAAATAATCCCATTGATTCGTATTATCTTTATCAGTGACAAGCATCCATAAGTCTTGAACGGCTGGTCCCATGCGGCTGTCATCAAAATCAACAAAGTGAGGTCCGTCATCTGTCCACATTACATTGCTTGGGTGGCAATCGCCATGCAGACGTAATTGATTAACAGAGCCAATTAATTCAAAAATATTTTTGCACTGCTTTAGGATTTGTTCGCCGATAGTTTTATAGGCTTCTTGAATGTGTGAAGGAATAAAATTATTATCGAGTAAAAACTTAACACTTTCAAAACCAAAATTTTCTAAAGTCAATTGAGGGCGGTGCTGATAATTTTTGCTTTCTCCTAGGCAATGAATGCGACCAATAAAACGCCCCAACCAAATTAACGTTTCTTTATCATCTAAATTAGGTGTGCGGCCACCTTTATTGGGGAAAACTGAAAAACGATAGCTGTTAAATTTAAACAAGGTTTTATTATTGTGTTTGATAGGAGCAACAACAGGGATTTCATTCTTAGTGAGCTCTTCGCAGAAAGTGTGCTCTTCTAAAATTTGTTCATCACTCCAACGAGCAGGGCGATAAAATTTTACAACAAACTTTTCGTTGCTATAGTTTCTAAATTGATAGACTCGATTCTCATAACTATTTAACGCTAGCAAAGCAGCTTCTGGTTCAAAATCAATAGACTCAAGTGCATCTAATACCGTATCAGGCGTTAAGTCATAAAAACTATCTGTGTCATCGTTTGAGTTTGACATGCTAATAATACTTAACCTGCTTTATGAAAATTTAATTTTAGCCCAGTCTTTTTTATACCAAAGCTGTGCGTACCAAAATGTTTGTAATAAACGGTAGAGTCCTTGAGCTAACCAGATTGCGGTTAAACCCATTCCTAGATATGGGCCAATAAACCAGGCGACAGGTAAAAAGATCAACCATTGACAAACAATGCTGACAATCATAGTCATTTTAGTTGCACCAGCACCTTGTAAAGATGACATAAGAACTAAGTTAACGGCATCAATAATAATTCCAATACCAACGAGTTGTAATGGAACGCGGGCAATTTCGATGACTTCTTGCTCATGCAAAAAAACACTTAATAAAGTATCAGGAATAAATAACATGGGTAAACTGATAAAAGAAATACCAATGACGGCCAGCTTGCTGGTATCCCAAGCCCATTGGTATGCATCGTTAAAATCTTTTCTTCCAAGTGCTTGGCCAACTAAAGTCGCTGAACTCATTCCTAATGCCATTGAAGGTAGTATGGCAACTAAGGTTAAGTTGGTTAACACGTTGGCTGCAGCAAGTTCCGCTGTGCCAATTTTTCCAACTATCCAGAATAAAAAAGTAAAACCTAGTGAAAAGAATAATTGTTGAGCAGATGCAGGGATAGAAATTTTCAGCACTTGATAAAAAGTTGTTTTTCGAGGTAGTTTTAACCCAAAACCATAATGTCCGGTATGACGAATAGTAAAATAAAAATAAAGCAGTGTACCGCCACACATAGCTAAAGTTGTACCTAAGCCTGCGCCTTGGGTGCCGAGAGCGGGAGCGCCAAAATGACCAAAGATCAAAATATAATTCAGAAAAATATTAAGGCTATGCATAATGAGTAACGTTTTTAAATAAAACTGTGTCATTTTTATCGCACTAAGATAACCACGAAAGCTAAAGTTCATACCAATAGCCATAATGCCAATTAAGCGAGCATCTAAATATTTTACACCTTCTTTAATCACCTCAGGGTCATCATTGAACAATGACATAATAGCTTCACTGTAGTGGATCAAAAGTAGTGAGACAGGTATTGCTGCAATAAAAATTGCTAATAGAGCGCCATTCAATGGGTTAGCTGCACAGGATTCTCTGCCTTCACCAATGCGTCTTGCCACCATGGCTTGTACGCCAGATGATATACCAATAAAAATCGATGCAGCAACAAAGTTGATAAAACCGGCTAAACCGACTGCCGCTAAAGGTGTAGAGCCTAGTTGGCCAACCATAGCAGCATCGATTAAGTTTAAAATATTTTGCGACATCATACCGCCAATAATAGGCAGAGCTATTTGCAATATTTGCTGGCGTCGTTCGCGGGGAACCAAGCATTACTCCCTAGGTGATTTTTATAAAGCAGAAAGGGGAGTTTATCAGGGAAAGTCTTAATGAGCTACTTATGCCAAGTTTAGGTTACTTATCATTGATTGCTCGCGCTAAACACCAGATGTGAATTTTTCTTACTCCCACTTTAATCAGTTGTTTACTTAACTCATTAACGGTTGAACCTGTTGTGACAACATCGTCAATAATTGCGACTTCTTGATTGCGAAGTTTTTCCAAGTGATTTTTATGAATGGAAAAAGCGCCACGTAAATTAGCTTGACGTTGGTTTGCATTAAGTGCTGATTGTGGCTGAGTATCAATGATTCTTTGGCAAATTTTATTGGATAGTGGTCGTTGCAATTTTTTTGCCAGGTATTTACCGATTAATTGAGCTTGATTAAATCCTCTTTGACGAATTCTCTTACTATGCAATGGTACAGGTATCAGTAAGTTGGGTAGTTTTAAGTTCTTGTCATCATAGTGAGCACATATTTTTTTATAAAGATATTGACTAAGTAATTCAATGAGCTGTAATTGCTGATTAAATTTAAACCGAGCGATAAAGTTACTAATCGGTGGTTCATAATGAAAAGCAGCCAAGCAGTGATCAAAATAGGGCGAGTGATTTAGGCAAGCACCACAAACTTGTTGATTGACTGAAGGCATAGCGCAAATGGGACAGCTTTGGGTAACGAGCGGTAAGCGACTATGACATTCATGGCAAATTAGCCGTGAATGGTCATATTTGTTAGAAACTGTTTCACAGCAGAGCAAACAGTCGCTTGCTGGAATCATTTGTTCTAGTGATTTAAATAGATTAAAAAACATCCTTTTGTTAACTTTTTCCCTGTTATTAACTTGACATTAAAGCTACTTAATCTAAGATTCCGGACTAATCGTTTTTAGCCAATGATCTGGTAATCTCCAAGATCCCTTAATATTCAAAGTCAGATAATAACCTTATGCTTGAAAATACACCAGCTACTATGCGCCATGATTGGCAACTCTCTGAAATAAAAGCACTTTATGCTTTACCTATGAATGACTTGTTGTTTCAAGCGCAAACTATTCATCGTCAATATTTCAATCCCAATGAGGTTCAGACATCGACTTTAATGAGCATTAAAACAGGGGCCTGTCCTGAAGACTGTGCCTATTGTCCGCAAAGTGGCCATTATAATACCGAGCTTAGCAAAGAGCAGCTAGTTGCGATTGAAGAAGTAGTTAAATCAGCTACAAGTGCAAAGCAAGCGGGAGCAACGCGTTTTTGTATGGGGGCTGCTTGGCGTAGTCCGCGAGATAAAGATTTATCCGTGGTTATTGAAATGATCAAGTCAGTCAAGTCAATGGGGTTAGAGACTTGTGTTACTTTGGGCATGTTAAATGCGGAGCAGACCGAACAACTCAAACAAGCTGGTTTAGATTATTACAATCATAATCTTGATACCTCAGAAGATTATTATGATCAGATTATTACTACGCGAAGTTTTCAAGACCGTTTGGATACTTTATCGCGAGTGAGAGATGCTGGAATTAATGTTTGTGCGGGCGGTATTTTGGGTATGGGTGAAACCTTGAATGACCGTTTTGGTTTACTTCAAGCCTTAGCCAATTTACCTGAGCACCCACAAAGTGTTCCAATCAATCAACTGATTGCGGTTAAGGGAACACCATTAGAAAATGAGCAGCCTCTCGAGCCTTTTGAATTCATTCGTATGATTGCTGTGGCGCGAATTATTATGCCAGAATCTTATGTGCGTTTATCGGCTGGTCGAGAAGCTATGTCAGATGAAATGCAAGCCATGTGTTTTTTTGCTGGCGCTAATTCAATCTTTTATGGTGATAAATTATTAACTACCGATAATCCTGACATTAACCATGACCGAAAGTTATTTGAGCGATTAGGTATTGAACCCGAAAAGCAAGTTGTTGAAAAACAATCCATTGAAGATGAGTCATCTAAGCAACATAAGGTTGTAAGCCATTATACTGAACCATCAAAAAAACTTTTTTATAATGCGGCCAGTTAGTCTGCTCAGTCAGTTATAGAAAAGAGTTTTATTAATATGAAATTTCTTGATGATCGTTTGCAGCAACTTAAGCAAAAAGGATTATTGCGCCAGCGAAGAGTAATTGATTCAGCGCAAGAGTCTCAAATTACTTATAAAGAACAGTCACTGATTAATTTTTCCAGTAATAATTATTTAGGTTTAGCTAATCATCAATCAGCTATTGAAGAGATAACTGACAAAGCTAAACATTATGGTTTTGGTAGTGGTGCATCGCATTTGATTTGTGGTCATCAACGGCCTCATGATGAATTGGAAAAAGCCTTAGCTGATTTTACCCAAAGAGAAGCGGCGTTAACTTTTTCTTCAGGCTACATGGCTAATCTAGCAATTTTACAAAGCCTTGTTATGAAAGGTGATTGGGTTATTGCTGATAAACTTAATCATGCATCTTTGATTGATAGTGTTAAATTAAGCCAAGCAGAATCATTACGTTATCCTCATTGTGACTTGGTTTTTTTAGAAAAACGTTTAGATATGGCGTCAAAAAAAAGAAGTGCTAATCAAAATGTATTTGTTGTAACCGATAGTGTGTTCAGTATGGATGGCGATATTGCGCCATTAAAAGAAATTGTTCAGCTTTGTGAAAAATATCAAGCGATTTTAGTGGTTGATGATGCTCATGGTTTTGGTGTTTTGGGTGAAAGTGGACGAGGTTGCATTGAACAGTTTAATTTAAATCAGAATCAATTGCCGATATTAATGGCTACACTAGGTAAAGCAATCGGCGGTTATGGTGCTTTTGTTGCGGGTAAAAAAAAGCTCATTGACTATTTAATGCAAACCGCACGTAGTTATGTTTATACCACGGCAATGCCAGCGGTAGTTGCAAGTGCTAATTTAATAAATTTAAAAACATTACAAAAAAACCAACAGTCGATAAAAAAACTTAAACATAATATTGATTACTTTTGCTCTGAATGTAAAAAAACTAAAATATCTTTAGTTAATTCTAAAACGGCAATCCAACCATTATTAATTGGTGATAATCAATCAGTTATTCATATATATGAAAAGCTATTAGAAGCTGGTTTGTTAGTTGGAGCAATTCGTCCACCCACGGTTCCAGAAAATACCGCTCGTTTAAGAATTACTCTTTCAGCTTCTCATAGTGAAGAGCAGATGGATTATTTAATCGCTGAGCTAAAAAAGCAGGTTGTAGAGATCAAGTGGAAAAATGAATAATGATTAGACCCTACTGTCAAATTAGTGGGCAGGGTCCAGCTCTAGTTTTATTACATGGCTGGGGACTGCATGGTGGAATTTGGGAAACAGTGTTACCTAAGTTAACAGAAAACTTTACTGTTTATAATGTAGACTTACCGGGTTTTGGTCATAGTGCTATTTATAATGGGGATTATAACTTAGACTATTTAGTTGAATCAGTTCATTCGGTTCTAGCTGATTCAGAAACTTGCTATTTAATGGGTTGGTCACTTGGTGGATTAGTCGCAAAAGCATTAGCGTTTCGTTATCCTGAAAAAATAAACAAATTAGTGACTGTAGCCTCGAGTCCTTGTTTTGTGCAAGCTGAGCAATGGCAACATGCAATGCCCAAGCATATACTAGAATCCTTTATTGGCTTTTTAGAAGAAGACTATGAGGGGACTCTGATTCGTTTTTTAGCCATTCAAACTATGGGTAGTGAAACCCAAAAAGAAGATATTAAACAGTTACAAGAAACGGTTTTTATGCATGGGCAACCTGCACCCAAAGCATTAGCTGGCGGCCTTAGAATTTTACATCAGACTAATTTATTAACTGAGATCACTCAGTTAATAATGCCGCATTTAAGAATTTATGGTCGTCTTGACTCGCTTGTTTCTGTTGCAGCCGCTGAACAGCTTGATGAATTATTACCAGCTAGCCCTTCTATCATTTATAAAAAAGCGGCTCATGCACCTTTTTTATCCATGGGTAATGACTTTTGTCGTGATATCAGTTGTTTTCTATTAGGCGATGATGCTAATAAGGATTTTTCTCAATGATTACTGATAAACAGAAAATTGATAAACAGAGAGTTGCAAACTCTTTTGGTCAGGCAGCAAAAACCTATGATGCCCATGCTTTTTTACAAAAGGAAGTAGCTGAACGCGTTTTTGAACGATTGTCTTGTATGAAAGTTAAGCCTAAGATGATTTTAGATGCTGGCTGTGGTACTGGCTTGTCAACACGTCAGTTAAAGAAGAAATTTTCATCAGCTAATATTTTTGGTATTGATATCGCTCAAGGTATGATTGAGCAAGCTAAAGAGTCTCAAAGCTGGTTTAAAAAGATTAACTATCAAGTTGCAGATATTGATGCGTTACCTTTTGAAAGTAATCAATTTGACTTGGTCTTTTCTAATTTAACTATACAGTGGTTACCTGAACTTAAGAAAACTTTTGGTGAATTAAATCGTGTCCTTAAGCCTGGCGGACTATTAATTTTTTCGACACTTGGCCCTGATACTTTAATGGAACTAAAAAAGAGTTGGCAAGCGACTGAATCAAGCTCTCATGTTAATGAGTTTATTGATATGCATATTGTCGGTGATGAGGTTTTTAAAAATAATTTTGAAAATGTAGTTATGGATAGAGATATCATTACCTTAACTTACAAAACAATGTTGGGTTTAATGAAAGATTTAAAAGCGATTGGATCCCATGCAATAGATTTTCAGATAACACAAACTCAATCAGCCGACTCCCAAGTAAAAAAAGGTTTGCTTGGCAAACAAAAATTTGAACAAGCTAAACAAGCTTATGAAAAATTTAGAAATAGCGATAATTGCTTACCAGCAACTTACGAAGTGATTTATGGACATGCTTGGAAGTCTAACAAAGACAAAAAATTGGATTATCATACTCAAAGTGTTAAGGTTCAAGCGCCACAGTCTAATTAATAATTAAAGCTAACTATTGAATATGCAAAGACGATTATTTATTACTGGCACTGATACCAATGTTGGTAAAACATTATTTAGTGTTGCACTTATTCGTGCATTACAAAATCATCATCATTCTGTTCGAGCTTTTAAACCGATTGCCGCAGGTTGTGAAAGGCTCAGCGATGGTTTAAAAAACGATGATGCACTTCAGCTGATTGATGCGTTAACAATTGATGTGTCTTATGAACAGGTTAACCCTATTGCATTAGAACCAGCAATTGCACCTCATATTGCAGCAGAAAATAGTCAGATTGAACTATCTGTTGAACGAATTAAACATTTATGTTCTTTGAAAAAACATCAAGAGGATTATTTAGTGATTGAAGGAGCAGGTGGTTGGTTAGTGCCACTCAATCAACAAGAAAGTCTTGCTGATTATGTTGAAAGTGAGCAGCTAGAAGTGATACTCGTGGTTGGTTTAAAATTGGGTTGTTTGAATCATGCGTTATTAACGCAAGCGAATATTTTATCTCGCGGCCTTAAATTAGTGGGCTGGGTCGCTAACCAAATTGATCCTGAAATGCAAAATCAACAAGAAAATGTTGAGACTTTAAAGCAGCAAATAAACGCACCCTTGATAGCAGAAATTCCTTTCCTCAAAAATGATAATCGTCTGCAGACAGATAGTTATGTTAGACTTGATGCATTAGATAATCTCTCTTTATCCTTTAATTAAAAGTCGTTTTAAATATGATTAAAATTGGCCAGTTTAATTTTTTATCAATTACCCAAAAATCAAGCCGGGGCGTATTATTAAATGCTCACAAGCTCGGATTAGTTTTTTTGCCAGAAAAAGAATTACCTCGCTATAGCGAAATCGGTGACAAAGTTCAGGTATTTCTTTATTACAATTCCAGCGATGAGCTTGTGGCGACAACCAAACGACCCAGAATAGAAATTGGTGGTATAGCCTGTTTAAAAGTATTATCAGTTAATCATATTGGTGCATTTTTAGATTGGGGTTTGCCAAAAGATTTATTTGTACCTTTTGCAGAACAAAGCCAAAAAATGCAGGTTGATAAATTTTATACGGTTAAAGCTTATGAAGATAATACTGGACGGGTTTGTGCGAGCAGTAAATTAAATAAATTTGTAAAACAGGAAACACAGGGTTTTAAAGCCGGTCAAGCGGTTAACCTGATTGTTGATGATGAGACAGACATAGGCTGTAAAATGATTGTTAATCAAGCCTTTTGGGGAGTACTTCATCATTCTGATATTTTTAGAGAATTACGATATGGTCAGAGTTTAAAAGGTTTTATAAAAAAAGTGCGACAAGACAATCGTATTGATATTAGTCTAAAAGCACCTGGACATACTGAAGATCAATCATTGACTAAAAAAATATTACAGCATATTCAAGTAGAAGAAGGCTTCTCACAAATTAATGATAAAAGCCCTCCGGAATTAATTTATAAAACGTTTGGTGTGAGTAAAAAAGTATTTAAAGCCGAGCTAGGAAAGCTTTATAAACAAAAAAAGATACTCATTGAAAAGGGTGGTATTCGTTTAGCAGAAAATGAATAAACGTTTATTTAATAGGTTAAAAACTTATGTCTAAACCTGGCAAAACTGGTCTTGCGAGAATAATTGATGCCATTGGTTATTCATTTAAAGGATTAAAAGCCGCTTGGCAATATGAAGCGGCCTTTAGACAGGAAGTCGTGCTTTTATTGATAGGACTACCAACGGCTTATTGGCTAGCTGAAAATAGTCAGGAACTGCTTTGGTTAATATTGCCATTATTTTTAATGGTTATGGCTGAACTAGTCAATAGTGCGATTGAAGCCGTGGTTGACCGAATTAGTGATGAGCATCATGAATTATCCGGTCGAGCTAAAGATATTGGCTCGGCACTGGTTTTAGTGAGTTTTATTTTTTTAGTGATTGCTTGGAGTATGGTGTTATTTTTTTGATTTAATTTTTAAAAAATTAAAAGGCTTATTTAAAAGCCCTTTAATAAAACAACTTAGAATCTCCAAGTACCACCTAAATTAATAGCAGTTGCTTCAACATCATCTTTATCGTAATAATTAATCCATTCAATATTAATAGCAACTGATTCTGCTACATTAATATCTGCGCCAATACCGTAAGAGATGTCACTTTCCGAAACTGATCCACCAAAACCAGATACTTTGCCTTTAGAAAATCCAAGAATACCATATGGGTTAAATGTAGCCTCAGGATCTAATTGAAAACTGGCGTAAACGCCATAAAAGTTATCGATATCGACACCGCTATCATCTGATATTCCTAAACCTAAGCGTCCTTCAATGCCAACATTTTCATGAACCATAGAACCATATTTTAACTGTAATGCAGTAGGATCTACACCACCTAAATCTACCACACTTAAATCTACCATACTGTAGTTAGCCCCAAAATAATTATCAGCAAAAGTTGCACTTGATAAAGTAGCTGCTAATAATGCAGCAGTTAATTTTAATTTCATAATTTATATGTCCTTTTTAAAAGATATTGTAATTAAATAAACTCAGCTAGAGTTTCTAGCTGAGGGTATTTTATACTACTTTTATTAATTTGCAAAATTACCAAGCTTTTAAAACCGCCAAGTAGCGCCAAGGTTAATCGCATTAATATCGACTTCTTTATCGTAATAATTAATCCATTCAATATTAATAATAGCTTGTCTTATGACATTAATATTAATGCCAAATCCATAAGATAAATCACTATTAATTGCTGAACCAGAGTTGTCAGACACTTTCCCACGGGTAAAGCCAAGGATCCCATATGGATTATATTTTTGGCCTTGTTTCAAATGATAGCTGATGTAACCACCAAAGAAATGGTCGATTTCAAGGCCATCATTATCTCTAACACCAAATATTAATATTTGAGATTTTAGCTCAAGTTTTGACCGTTTTGGCCGATATAGTTATTGATAGGGTGTGGTTTTTATAGGGTATATTTTCCTTATTAATTGATTTTAAAGAGGTTTTAATGGCTATCGACAGTATTCTCAGTACTGCTTACCAGGGTATTCAAACAGCCAGCCAGAGCGCTAGCAAAGCTGCTAGTGATATTGCTTCTCAATCGGTTACTGATACAAAAACTGATAGCCTTGATAGTAATACTTTAGTTAGCTCTTTAGTTGAACTGAAACAATCTGAAATTCAGTTTACCGCCAATGCTAAGGTGGTTTCAACCGCTTCGGACTTGATCGGATCGATTTTGGATATTAAAGCTTAGCGTGTTTTTATGTTAATCGCTAATGCACCTATTGTTGTTCCTATTTCTACGGCTAACACTGCTACTGAAGTAGCGCATAATGAAACGGTTAAAAAAGTTCCTATCCCTGAAGCAAAGTCAACGGTAGAAAATCCTGCTAATCGTCAAGCTGCCGATTCTTATCAAGATAATAAAAATACCGATATCAAAGAAACAGAACGAGAGAAATCAAAGTCGTCTCTTTCAGAAAAAAATCAAGAAAATACTGAGTCATCACAAGAAGAAGAACGTCAAGAATTAGCTGAACAAAAACAGGTTCAAACATTAAGAAAGCGGGATAGAGAAGTAAGAGCTCATGAGCAAGCACATGCAGCTGTTGGTGGCGAATTAGCTGGTGCGCCACAATATCAATATACTGTTGGTCCTGATGGTAAACGTTATGCCGTTGCTGGTGAAGTTTCAATTGATATTGGCCCTGAACAAGATCCAAAAGAAACGATTGCTAAAATGGAAAAGGTTCGGCGTGCTGCATTAGCACCCGTTGAGCCATCATCTCAAGATTTAAAAGTTGCAGCACAAGCCACTCAGTTGGCTAACCAAGCTTTAACAGAATTATCATTACAAAAAAAACAAGAGGCTGAGCTTAAGCAAGTTGAGTCAAAAAATTTAAAAAATGACTTAAAGAGTAATGATTTGGAGAATCAATCAGAAGAATCTAAACCTTTATCCGATGAACAAGCTTCACGATTAAGTAATCGAATTATTAACTCTGGCGCTTTGGGTGTGTCTTCAGAGTCTTCCTTCTTATCAATTAATATCTAGTCAATTTTTATTTAGAAAAATCCTAATCCCATTATTTAAGATTAGCAGTTGATTTTTTTTGATGATTAAATCATTATATTGCTTCACAAATCTAATGGAATAATAAAATGTGTAACTTATATCTTAAACGTTTATTTTCAATTGCTTTTCTTTTAATAACAATAACGTCATGTTCGACGAATCTAACTCATCCGCGAGATCAAGATTATAGCAATGCATTAAAGATTTATGATAGCAAGAATTATACAGAAGCTTTTTCTATGTTTGAAAGTCTCGCTAAAATTGGTGAGCCGAGTGCACAACATAGTTTATGGGTTATGTATTCAAATGGAGAAGGAGTCAAGAAAGATTTTTATCAAGGCTTTGCTTGGCTTGCCGTGGCAGCAGATAGTGGAGATGAAGATTTTATTAAAGAGCGAGAAGACGTTTTGGCCCAATTAACCGATAAGCAGCGTAAAAAAGCTGAAAAAGAAGCTAAAGAAAAAATTGCGCTTTATGGTATGCAAGCACAGAAAGATACTTTGACTGAGCTATTAATAACAGAACCAGTTTTTGTTGAAGGCCCTATACCCAACTATCCAACGGAAGCTTTAAATAAAGAAATTAAAGGTTATGTGATTCTAGAGCTAACCGTCACTCCAGAAGGCAAAACCCGTGATGTTCGTGTAATAGAATCTTCAGACAAAGTTTTTGAGGCTGAAAGTATAAAAGCAGCTGAGCACTATACTTATCAGCCGGTTAAGAAAAAAGGTCAATCAATTGAAACGGCCAATGTTAAAAGCGTGACAACATTTCGATTAGCTAAAGATGCCTTAACTCAAAAAATAATAACTAATATTAGCAATAATGCATTAGATGGAAAGCAAGATATTACTGATGTGGATTTAAGTTATTTATTAGCACCTAAAGCTATTCCTATATTAGCTATTTCACCACCAATATATCCTGAGGCAGCACTTAGGGTTGGTGTCGAGGGCCGTGTGAGACTGGCCTTTACAATAACACAAAGTGGTGTCCCTCAAAATATTAAAGTTATAGGAACTTGGTCTTCAAAAAAACGAGGAGAAAGAATTAAGAATTTTGACCTGAGTCGAAATGAATCGATTTCAGGGCAAACAAAAATAAATTCATTTTCTATTTCTACTGTTGATTTAAATAAAGAGTTTGAACGCTCAGCTCTTAGAGCTTTAAAAAAATGCCGATTTACCTCGGACGCTATTGATGGAAAACCTATTGAAGAGCAAGTTGTTATTTATAACTTTTGGTTTGAACTTGAAAATAACTGATTCAGATACCTAACTATTTCTTATTTAACCCATTGTTTCAATAGAGTAATAGAGATTGGTGATTGACTTTTTATTCTGCTGTTGCAAATGGCAATTTAAGCCGATAATGGTGAATGGATAAGCCATAGAAGTGTTAAATATGCGTTACACATTGATATTCAAACTTGAGAATTAGTCTTTAGAAAAATATCATATGAATTCATAAACTGATTAATTTTTAGAAAAAATAACCAAATGTTGCAAGTCTTGTGTGACCGGAAGATGTTCGCC
>CAYPMT010000059.1:0-15036 GCA_964411875.1 uncultured Kangiellaceae bacterium | reverse complement strand
TGTCGGTATTCATCACACCATGCACAAAACCCACTCGCATCCAGTCGACCATAAGCTTAACTGTCTTTTGACAAACCTGTTCAAACCAAGCTTCGTAAATGTCACTGGTTAATACTTGTTTATCATCCTCAACTAAACCGGAAAAGTGATGGCGAATGGTAAAGTCCATCAATTGTTTTAATTGTTCGGTTTCTTGGCGAAAAGCAAAAATTTCAAAGCTACCGAAACGAATGAATGATGGCGCAACTCGACAAACAACAGCACCTGGCTCCGATTGAGCGTTACCATCATAAAACATATCCCGCACAACTGATTCGCCGGTTAAAGTCAGACTCAAAGCACGAGTCGTTGGAATATTTAAATAGTGCATCGCTTCACTGCAAAGATATTCTCGCAAGGATGAACGCAATACGGCTAAACCGTCAGCTGTTCGAGAATAAGGCGTTAAACCCGCCCCTTTTAATTGCAGGGTTTGATTATTGCCTTGGCTATCAATAATTTCACCCAAATTAATGGCTCGGCCATCACCTAACTGCCCTGCCCAATGACCAAATTGATGGCCGCCATAACACATAGCAAAAGGTTGCATACCATCCAGTAACTTATTGCCACTAAAGGCTTGGGTAAACCAGTCCGACTGGCAATCCGAATCACTTAAATTAAGTTGTTTTGCCAAGGGCATTGAATAACTGACTAATTTAGGATCACTAACAAGGGTTGGTTCTACTGGTGAATAACAGGCGCCATAAACTTGTCTTGGAGAAACCGTTTGATCTTTATCACCAGGCAATTCATTAAAAAAGCGGTTATTAAATTGAAAAGGAGACGAGTCCATAATGATATTTTACTCTTATAAATTATTTTTTAAGAAAACTATCGCCCTATTAGGCGTAGTATTTTTTGGGGATCATAACCACTAACCACTTGACCATTAATGTTAAGTGCTGGCACGCCTCTCACACCTAAGCGCTCATACTGACTTCGACCTTCCGCTGATTTTTGAATATCATATTCAATATAACTGATGCCTTGCGCTTTTAAAAAATCACGCGCTTTAGTACAGTAACCACACCAACTTGTTGAGTAAAGAGTTACACCATTGGAATAAGATGATTCAACTCTCGAACTTGGAAAGTTCATAAAACGACTAATCGCATCCCAATTTTGGTAAGCCGCGAAGATCAGAATCACTGCAATAACTTTCTTCATGCTAAAAGGTTAACTTGAAGCTTGTTTAAGGTCAATCAAAAAGCTGACCAGTAAAGTTAACTGCAAAACAATCAAATAGCATTATGATTAAAACAATAAAGTACGACCAATGAGTTTGATAATACCAAGTCAACATTCAGGTAAACAGGCCTCTCAAACAAATAAGAATCATTATCAACTAGGGTTTTAACCAGCAAAACTCAACTAAGATATTGGTATATACTTAATCTAATTAGGTTTTATCTCATCATTGAAAATACTCTCTATGAGTTAACTATTATCAGCAGGGACAATATGAGGTAAAATGCTGCTACTTTTTTATGCTTATTAGCTGTCCGGAGAGCTTTAGATGAGTTTGTATACTGAATATTTAAATGAAATTGAAACTCGCAAGAAAGAGTTAGGGTTACATCCAAAACCCATTGATAGCGCTGAACTCTTGTCTGAAATCATCGAACAAATCAAACAGACGGGTCATAAACACCGCGATGACTCTCTTCACTTCTTTATTTATAACACATTGCCAGGTACAACAAGTGCTGCCGTTGTAAAGGCGAAATTCTTAAAAGAAATTATCCTGGGTCAGTTCACCCTTGAAGAAATCACACCTAAATTTGCGTTTGAACTCTTATCACATATGAAAGGCGGCCCATCCGTTGAAGTGCTTCTTGACTTAGCCTTGAGTGATGATGAATCAGTTGCAAAACCTTCTGCCGAAGTTTTAAAAACTCAAGTGTTTTTATATGACGCTGATATGGAAAGGCTCGCATCAGCTTATAACTCTGGCAATCTATTGGCTAAAGATATTCTTGAAAGTTATGCACGTGCAGACTTTTTCACTAAACTGCCTGATATCGATGAAGAAATTCAAGTGATCACTTATGTGGCCGGTGAAGGTGATATTTCAACCGATCTATTATCGCCAGGCAACCAAGCTCACTCTCGCTCTGATCGAGAACTACATGGCCAATGCCTGATTTCTCCAGAAGCCCAACAAGAAATTTTAGATCTGAAAAAACAACACCCCGATAAACGTGTGATGTTAATTGCCGACAAAGGTACTATGGGCGTAGGTTCTTCGAGAATGTCAGGTGTAAACAATGTTGCTTTATGGGCTGGTAAACAAGCCAGTCCTTATGTGCCATTCATTAATATTGCGCCAGTTGTTGCTGGTACTAATGGTATCTCCCCTATCTTCTTAACAACCGTTGGTGTAACTGGCGGGATTGGTCTTGATCTTAAAAACTGGGCAAAGAAGAAAGATGCCGATGGTAAGACTGTTGTTGATAAAGATGGTGACCCGATCCTCGAAGAAGTTTTCTCTGTTGCAACGGGAACAGTTTTAACCATTAAGACCAAAGAGAAAAAACTATATAACGGCGACAAAGAGCTGGTTGATATTTCCCCTGCTTTTACACCACAAAAAGTTGAGTTTATGAAAGCCGGCGGTTCTTACGCGGTTGTCTTTGGAAAAAAATTACAAAACTTTGCAGCCAGCACTTTATCTATTGAGGCTCCTCAAGTTTATGCGGCTTCCAAAGAAATTTCTCACGAAGGACAAGGACTAACAGCCGTAGAAAAAATATTTAACAAAAATGCTGTTGGTGTATCGTCAAAAATGCCATTACATGCTGGTTCTGATGTTCGAGTGCAAGTCAATATTGTCGGTTCGCAAGACACCACCGGGTTAATGACATCACAAGAACTTGAAGCAATGGCTGCTACGGTGATTTCTCCAGTTGTTGATGGTGCTTACCAATCAGGTTGTCACACGGCTTCTGTTTGGGACACAAAAGCTCAAACCAATATTCCTAAATTAATGTCTTTTATGAATAAGTTTGGTTTGATCACAGCGCGTGATCCCAAAGGTACTTATCACGCCATGACTGATGTCATTCACAAAGTATTAAATGACCTCACCGTTAATGATTGGTGGATCATCATTGGTGGTGACTCTCACACTAGAATGTCTAAGGGTGTTGCTTTTGGTGCTGACTCAGGAACCGTAGCACTCGCATTAGCAACGGGTGAAGCCAGTATGCCAATCCCTGAGTCTGTCAAAGTAACCTTTAAAGGACAAATGAAAGACTACATGGATTTTCGTGATATCGTTCATGCGACACAAGCTCAAATGCTGCAACAATTTGGTGATAATGTTTTTCAAGGACGCATTATTGAAGTACACATAGGTACTTTACTTTCTGACCAAGCTTTTACCTTTACTGATTGGACAGCTGAAATGAAAGCTAAAGCTTCTATTTGTATTTCAGAAGATAATACACTTATTGAGTCACTTGAAATTGCCAAAAGCCGTATTCAAATTATGATCAATAAAGGCATGGACAATGAAGCTCAAACACTCAACGGCTTAGTCGAAAGAGCAAGCAAACGTATTAATGAAATTAAGTCTGGCGAAAAACAGCCTCTCGCTCCAGATGAAAATGCCAAATATTTTGCTGAGGTCGTCATTGACCTTGATAAAATTGATGAACCAATGATTGCTGATCCTGATGTGAATAACGATGATATATCAAGACGATATACTCATGACACCATCAGGCCTATTTCTTACTACAAAGGTACAAAGAAAATCGACTTAGGTTTTGTTGGCTCATGCATGGTACATAAAGGTGATATGCAAATTATTTCGCAAATGCTACAAAACTTAGAAGCACAACACGGCAAGGTTGAATTTAAAGCGCCACTAGTCATTGCACCACCGACCTATAATATTGTTGATGAGCTCAAGGCTGAAGGTGATTGGGCTATTCTCACTAAATATGCTGGCTTTGAATTTAACGATAATAATCCTAAACAAAACGCACGAACCAAATATGAAAACATCATGTATCTCGAAAGACCTGGCTGTAACTTATGTATGGGTAACCAAGAAAAAGCCGAAAAAGGCGATACAGTCATGGCTACTTCAACACGTCTATTCCAAGGCCGAGTCGTTGAAGATAGCAATGAAAAGAAAGGCGAATCATTGCTTGCCTCAACCCCCGTTGTAGTACTCTCAACGATACTAGGACGCACACCTACTATGGATGAATACAAAAGTGCTGTGAAGGGTATTAAGTTAACCGACTTTGCTCCACCGGCTGAAGAAATGACTACTGCCCCAGAGAGTGTACCTATAAAACTAGTCTAGGTTCGATAAGTCTTAAAAAAGCCACCATTACCGGTGGCTTTTTTATTTTAAATTAAGTAAGAGTAATACTTTACATCCCAAATGTTTAATTTTATAATTTTGCTGGTGTAAATCTTATTTAATTATTTCTATGTTCTTTGAGTTCAATAAAAAGACATCCCTAAACATCTTTACTAGCCATGCTGGCTGTAAGTTCGTTCTTAATAAATAACCTTTCTTATTTGTTGCTGTTATAGCAGCATGCTCTAATCTTTTTACTTTTATTATTGGTTCGCTCTAAATCCTTTCGAGGTAGGCATGAAAATTAATTTGCAGATCGCTGACAAACACTATCAGGCTGAATTAACTCACCCTTTTTGTCTGGCTATTACATTAAAACCCAACCAAGAACAACCGAATCATTTTGGTGTACCTGATTGCACGAGTGAACCTGTTCAGGCGGGTGACTTTATTGGTGATACCCAACAAGGTGGTAGTTGTAACGTTAATCGGCTCACTTTAATTCCTCATTGCAACGGTACTCATACCGAATCCATTTCCCATGTGGTCAATCAATTGGTTCCGGTTTATCAAGCCATCCCTGTGGCTTTATTCGCCTGTGTTGTGATTAGTGTTGACCCCACCGAAGGTCATCAAGTTAAAGACAGTTATTCATCGAATATTGAAAGTGATGACAAAGTTATCACTCGTGCACAACTTGAAGCCTGTTTGAAAAGTTACACCGATGAACAGCTTATTGGCTTAGCGATCCGGACTTTACCAAATACCGATAATAAACAAAGCGCGGTTTATAACTCTGATAACTACCCTGCTTTTCTCAGTAATGAGGCCATGAGCTATTTGCTAGAAAGAAAGGTTCAGCACTTAATGGTGGATTTTCCTTCGGTTGATAAAATGTATGATGAAGGCAAACTCAGCAATCACCGTATTTTCTGGCAAATTGAGCCAGGAAAAAAGGATTTGTCGAATCAAAGCTTAACAGAAAAAACAATTACCGAAATGATTTTTGTCGATAACAAAATTGCCGATGGCTTTTATGCTTGTAATTTACAAATTCCTGAAATTGAAACTGATGCTGTGCCATCACGGCCGGTTTTATTTCAATTAAAATCAATTTAACATTTTTATTATTTTTAAATAAAGGGCACTCTAATGAAGAATGAAACTAATATAGCTTTTGAAAACAGTTTGGACTTTGCCAAACAAATGGATCAAGACGATCCGATTGCATCGATCAGGAAAGAATTTGCCATTCCAAAAATGGCTAATGGAAAAGACGAAATTTATCTGTGTGGTAATTCACTCGGTTTACAACCAAAGCTAGCAGCAGACTATGTTCAGCGAGAGTTGACTCAATGGGCTGAGCTTGGTGTTAAAGGCCATTTTACAGGCGATTTTCCCTGGATGCCCTACCATGAGTTTTTATCCGAAGGTTTTGCTGATTTAGTTGGTGCTCATGACAATGAAGTCGTTGCTATGAACAGTTTAACCACTAACCTACATTTAATGATGGTGAGCTTTTATAAACCAACAAAAACGCGTTATAAAATTTTGATTGAAGACCATGCCTTCCCTTCGGATCATTATGCGGTTGAATCACAAATCAAGTTTCATGGTTTTGATCCTAAAGATGGCATGTTATTAATTAAACCAAGAGATGGTGAAGACTATATCCGTCCCGAAGATGTTTTAGAACTGATTGAGAAAGAAGGCGAAAGCATTGCCCTAATTATGTTGCCAGGCGTGCAGTATTACACGGGACAAGTTTTTGATATGAAAACGATTACTGAACTGGGTCATAAAAAAGGCTGTAAAGTTGGCTTTGATTTGGCGCATGCTGCCGGTAACATTGTAATGCAACTACACGACTGGCAAGTGGATTTTGCGGCTTGGTGTACTTATAAATATCTAAACTCTGGCCCAGGCTCTGTTGCTGGCTGTTTCGTCCATCGCAATCATCATAAAAATACTGAACTCAACCGCTTTGCTGGCTGGTGGGGTCACGATAAAGAAACTCGTTTTAAAATGGAAAATTCTTTTAAGCCAATGGAATCGGCAGAAGCTTGGCAACTGTCTAATCCACCGGTTTTATCCTTATCGGCAATCCGTGGTTCACTCGATACGGTTAAAAAAGCTGGCGGGATCAAAGCGCTTCGCGAAAAAGGTGTCAAGCTAGCCAGCTTTATGCGTTATTTATTAGATACTGAATTACCTAAATCAATTTCAATTTTAACGCCTGATGAACCGCGCTACGCTGGCTGTCAGCTTTCTCTCACGGTTCAAGTTAGTGGTGAAGTTAATCAAGAGCTCGGCAAGCAAGTGTTTGATAAAATTGAAGATGAAGGTGTCACTGGTGATTGGCGTTACCCGAATGTTATTCGCGTTGCGGCTGTACCTCAGTATAATTCATTTGAAGATGTTTATCGTTTTGTTGATATTTTAAAAACAGCAATTCAACAAGTTGAATCTAACAACTAATAAGTGGAGAGAAAATTATGAGTACCAATACAAATAATGATCAAAAAATCACTTTAGTTGGCGCTGGTCTTGCGGGTTCTTTATTAGCCGTTTTATTAGCAAAGCGTGGTTTTCAAGTAGAAATTTATGAACTACGTCCAGATATGCGCAGAGAAGACATTAGTGCCGGACGTTCGATTAATTTAGCTTTAGCTAATCGTGGTATTTATCCTTTAGAAAAAGCGGGCTTAATGGATGAAGTTAAAAAAATTCTAATCCCCATGAAAGGCCGAATGATCCATGATATTGAGGGCAATCAAAGCTTTCAAAGCTATGGTCAGCGTGCAGAAGAAGTTATTTATTCCGTTTCTCGCGGTGATTTAAATAAAATTTGTATGACTGCTGCTGAACAAACGGGCAAAGTTAAAATTCACTTCGAAAGCAGTTGCGAAAAGGTCGATTTAGATAATAATCTATTAACGATAAAGAACACAGAAACTGGCGAAACTTTTCAACGTCCATTTAATCGTATTATTGGTTCTGATGGCGCAACTTCACCACTACGTACAGCAATTCATGATAAAGAAAGTCAGCAACTTGATATGCTAGGCCTCGGCCATAGCTATAAAGAACTTTGTATTCCTGCAGGCCCCAATGGTGAGTTTTTAATTGATAAAAACTCACTCCATATTTGGCCTCATGGTGGTTATATGGTAATTGCCCTACCTAATATGGATGGCTCATTTACCGTCACACTTTTCATGCCGAATGAAGGTGAAATTAGTTTTGATAAAATTGACACCCCTGAAAAAGTTACCGCTTTCTTTAAAGAAAAGTTTAATGATGCTTATCAACTGATGCCTAGTTTGATTGAAGATTATTTTGAAAATCCTACAGGCTTTTTAGGAACCATTAAATGTGCACCTTGGCACTATCAAGACAAAGCTTTAATTCTTGGCGATGCCGCACATGCGATTGTGCCATTTCATGGACAAGGTATGAACTGTGCATTTGAAGATACTATTTACTTAGCAGAAACCATTGATCGACTAAACAAAGGTAACACTTCTGAAGACTGGAAAAATGTTTTTGCCGATGTTGATAGTGCAAGAAAAGCTAATGGTGATGCAATTGCTGATATGGCTATTGATAATTACATTATCATGCGTGACTCAGTCAGAGATGAAAAGTTTATTCTTAGCAACCAATTAGCGTTTGAATTAGAAAACCGCTTTCCTGAATACTTTTGTCCACGCTACTCTATGGTCATGTTTCATCGACTTCCTTACGCTGAAGCGTTTAGCCGAGGCAAGATTCAACTCAAAATACTTCAACAATTGGTTCGTGATGTTGACACTGTTGACGCCGTTGATTTTGAGCTCGCTGAAAAGTTAATTAAAGAAAAACTTGAGAAAGTCGAACTTAATCCAGCTTAACCGCTGGATAGTCTTGGCTTTTTAATCGGTAATATAAAATCATGGATACCGCAGCAGAAAGCAATAAAATAATTTTCGCTGTGGTGTTTGTTTGGTTCAATAAGACTCATTTAATTAATCACTTAAAGCTTATTTTCACCTAGGTCATTATTATGCAAAACATTATGGTTCCTATTTTATCGAATGAAAATAGCGAACATTCATATTTTACAGAAATCTCTTTTACCCTTGAAAATTATAACGGACTCTTTATATCGCCACAAATAGACAGCATTAATTTTCGACATAGGAGCAGCAAGCCAGGTTACTTTAGCACTTGGCATGTTGCAGGCGATCCAACTTTAATTATTATTAGGAAAGGAACCCTAAGAATTAAACTTCGTGACAATAGTTATCAAGATTTTTCCGCAGGCGATATTTTTATTGCCAAAGATAAACTATCTAATAATCAAACCTTTGATGATAAAATTCATGGTCATACTGCGGAGATTCTTGGCCAAGAAGAATTGCTCGCGATTCATATCAAACTGGAACGACAATAACTGCTATCGCCTGTGATTCATTCGTTGTGTAACGGTATAAATACCTAACCCAACCTGCCAGGTTTCTACTTTTCAGTTCAATCAAAGCGAAAATTCACTATTAAGCATTATTTATGATTGCTCATTTCCCCAGTCGCCTATAAACAGTCACTGATTAAATCCTGTTATCCCAATAAGGTTTATCGCCATAAGCTTGCACAAAATAATCGATAAAAGCTCTAACTTTTGGCGCTAGTTGTCGTGAGCTAGGGTACACAGCCCATATTGCTGTCTCTGAAACCAATGGGTAGTCTTTAAGTATTTGCACCAGTTCACCCGTTCGAAGATATTCATAAGCACTCCATGTTGAGTTGATAGAAATTCCCAGGCCTTGTACACAAGCATCTCTAACAGCCTCACCACTATCGGTTCTAAAATTACCTTTCGCTTTTATTGTCATCACTTCTTCTGAAGATTCAAATTGCCAATGATCTAAGTTTGCCAAAATTAGGCATTGATGAAGTTGTAATTCATGGGGAGTTTGAGGCTCACCAAATTGCTGGATATAGCTCGGAGCAGCACAAAGAATTCGCTGATCCGGCGCAAGCCTTCTTGCAATTAAACTGGAATGTTTTAATTCCGCATTACGGATCGCAATATCAAACCCACCTTCTACTAAGTCCACAATGTTATCTGAAAAACGACAATCAATTCTCAGGTTTGGATAGACCTGCATAAACTCTTTCATCTTTGGCATAAGATGCATCCGGCCAAAAGATGCTGGTGCAGCAATACGCAAAGTGCCTACCGGTGAATTATTCCCCAGACCCACAGCCGCTTGTGCCGCTTCAACACTCGATAAGACATCTTCAGCATGTGGTAAAAAAGCTTGTCCATCTTCAGTCAGGGAAACATGACGAGTGGTACGGTGTATCAGACGTGTACCCAAGCTTTTTTCTAATTTATTAATATAGGCACTAGCAACAGCCGGTGATAAACCAAGCTCAGCGCCAGCCAAACTAATATTATGTAAATTTGCCACACGCACGAATAGACGCAAATGTTCAACTTTCATATTATCAATAAAACCTAAAAAGTAATTCTATATTTAAGCCTATTATCAATATAATCAAAAGAAAATATACTCATTTTTAATTTATTCATCAGCAAAGCCCAAATTCAAAGATAATAATCTATTCAGGAGAACCACATGAAAGCTATGACCATTAACCAGTTTGGTGATACTAATGTTTTTGAAATCGCCGAACTGCCAAAGCCAGAGTTAAAAACCGGCCACGTTCTTGTACGTGTTGCAGCAAGTAGTGTTAACCCGGTTGATTATAAAATTAGAGAGCTAGGTAAAGCTTTACCCTTTGCCCCTCAATTGCCAGCAATATTAGGTATGGATTTCGCGGGTACCATTGAAGCAGTCGGTGAAGGTGTTACTGATTATCAAGTCGGCGATGACGTTTATGGTTGTGCTGGCGGCTTGGGCGAGTTACCTGGAAGCCTTGCTGAGTATATGCTTGCAGATACACGTCTTATTGCACACAAACCCAAAAACCTCAGCATGACTGAAGCAGCAGCCTTGCCGCTTGTATCTATAACGGCCTATGAAGGCTTAACTCGTGCTAACGCTTCCACGGGCAAAAAAATATTAGTACATGGTGGTACCGGAGGCGTTGGTCATATTGCTTTACAACTCGCTAAACACTTTGGTGCTGACGTTTATGCTACTGGTGGTGGTGAAAAACAATTAGCACTAATCAATCAGTTAGGCGCAACCGCAATTAACTATAAAACAGAAAGCATTAGCGATTACGTTCAAACACATACCAATGGCCAAGGCTTTGATCTAATTTATGATTCTGTTGGTGGAGAGAATTTACTTAAATCAATGGAAGCGGCTGCTTTAAATGGTGAAATAGCAACAACCGTTTCAATGGCTGAGTTAGATCTAACCATGGCGCATATCAAAGGCTTAACATTACATGTAGTGTTTATGTTAATTCCCATGATTCATAATATTGGTCGTCAAACTCACTCTAGTATATTAAAAGAAGTCGCAAAAATTGTCGAAGCCGGTAAATTAAAACCGGTACTCACTGAAAAGCAATTTTCACTCGAAGAAACGCCTCAAGCTCATGAGTATGCTGAAAACAGAAAAGGCATGGGTAAAGTCGTTATTAATATTGCTGAGTAAATTATTTTATGTCAAAAGTTATTCTATTAACTGGCGCCACCGATGGTATTGGATTGACGACTGCTGAAAAACTGGTTTCTCAGGGCCATCAGTTATTAATCCATGGGCGTAATAGAGAGAAACTTAAAACGGTTGAAGAAAAGTTGTCGGCGTTAAATCTTGGCCCAGTCACTAGCAGTATAAAAAGCTATCGTGCGGATTTATCTGATTTTAGCCAAATCAATACGCTTGCTAAAACACTTATTAACGATCACTCACACATTGATATCATTATCAATAACGCCGGCATTTATAAAACGCCCAACCCAATCACTCAAGATAATTTAGATAGTCGTTTTGTTGTCAATACGTTTGCACCCTACTTACTCACCAAACATTTGCTGCCATTAATGAATAAAACGGGACGCGTTATTAATTTATCATCCTCTGCACAAGCCCCTGTTGATTTAGAAGCCTTAATTGGTAAGCATCACATTGAAGAAACTTTTAACGTTTATGCCCAAAGTAAACTGGCAATCACCATGTGGTCTCGCCACTTAGCACTCACGCTTGGAAATAATAAGCCAATGATTATTGCTGTTAACCCTGGCTCCCTTTTAGCCAGCAAAATGGTTAAAGAAGGCTTTGGCGTAGCAGGCAAGGATATTAATATAGGGGCTGATATTTTAATTCGTACGGCATTAAGTGACGATTTTTCCGAGGCATCAGGGCTTTACTTTGACAATGATATTGGTGAATTATCTTCACCACATCCAGATGGTTTAGATGAGGCTAAATGCGAAGCTCTAGTTGAAACAATGGATAACTTTTTAACCACAAATGAATATTAAATCGCAAACAATATTAATGATGCGCACTAATCAGTAATTCTATTGACTCTATCCACAGGGCTCAATATAAATAACAATCATATTTTCACCAACAAGTTGATATTCATCCTCTAATGATTGATCTTCTTGGACTGATATTTTAAGTAAATGCTTCTCAGGCAAATGATATTGTTGAGTTTCTTGATTAGTTTGATTAACTGCTTTTAATTCAGCCTCAGCAGATAATGCATAAACAAAACAAAGTGTCTTGGATTCTAGTAAAACTTGCTGATTTTCAACATAGGTTTTAATTTTGGCCTGATACTTTTCTTTATCAACCATAATATTAAAGTCTTTGATTGGACCCGCTTGTAACTCACCAATAGTTTTGCTGCCACCATCAAAGTTAGAAATATTGAGTAACGAGTTAAGCTTATCGATTTGTGTGCCTTGTTGATTGGTATGCGACAAAGTAATTCCCTCTCCCTCAATCAGAATAAGATGTCGCATATAACCAGAAAAATCTGAAAACTCGCCATCCTGATCAACTTTAGCGATACTTAACCGCCAATCGAAACTATCTAAAGTAGCATCAGGACTGATAACCAATTCAGTTGTACTACCCTGGCCATTTTTCCAAGGGATCGTTTTAAACTCTTCTGGTGAAATAATTTCTATCATAATATGTTTTTCACTATTATCTTAAAAAACTGTGCCCTTTTAAAACCAAACTATTTCTAGAGCCTTTATGACTCCACCTTCACCTGTTTGGCTTCTTCTAGTGCACTCACAACCGCCACCACTAAAGTAGCTAGTGGAATAGCAAAAAACACACCCCAGAGGCCCCAAATACCACCAAAAAATAATACGGCACTAATAATTGCAACCGGGTGTAAGTTATTTGCCTCAGAAAATAGAAGCGGAACGAGTAAGTTGCCATCGAGTGCTTGAATGATTAAATAAGCAACCATTAAATACCAAAAAGTATCGACTAAACCAAATTGAAATAAACCAACTAAAGCGACGGGAATGGTTACTAGTGTCGCACCTATATAGGGAATTAAAACAGAAAAACCAACCAGTACAGCTAGCAAAAGTGCGTAGTTCAGACCAAAAAAAACAAACGCTAAATAACTCACACTACCAACAATAAAAATCTCTAACACTTTACCTCGTGCATAAGCCCCAAGTTGTCCATCAACTTCTTGCCAAACTTTAGTTGATAACTCTCGGTCTTTCGGTAACCAACGTAAAAACCAACGCACCATTTGATGTTTATCTTTTAAGAAAAAGAACACCAGCACTGGTACCAAAATCATATAAATTAAAATGGCAACAATATTCTTGAAAGATGCTAATGAAAAAGAGAGTAGCTGATTACCCAAGTTAGCAAAGTTTGCACCAACTTGATGCATCATATTATCGAGTTGCTCGGTAGTAATAAAATCGGGATATTTTTCTGGCAGTGTTATTAAAACCGATTTAATTTTACTCGCCATAATTGGAAAGTCAGCGAATAGATTTTCAAGTTGTTTGCCTACCAATGGAATCACTCCAATGGTAATCGCCAAACCTAAGCTAATAAAACCAAGAAAAACTAATACGACAGCAATAAAGTGTGGACAACCTTTTTTTTGTAATGCAGTAACCGCCCAGTCGAGTATATAGGCAATAACCAATGAAACTAACAACGGCATGATAATGGCACCAAAAAGCCAGATCATGGTAAAGATAGCAATCAATAAAAAGGTTAGAATAACCGCTTGTGGATTGGAAAAGTTTCGTCGGAACCAACGAATAAATAATTTGGTCATTCAATGTCCCCAGATTTATTTAGCTTTGTGTTGTTATAAATTTAATCATTTTTTGTAATCAAAAAATGCCACTGCCCGGACTCTTTTTTACAACGCATATGATGTGGCGTCATCGCAATAAAGGCTTTAAAATCATTTTCAGCAGCTGGATCAGTGACTTTCACTAAAAGTTTTTCGCCAAGCGTTAATCGATTCAATGATTGTTTCATTTTAACTAAAAGCATTGGACAAGTTAAATCCGTCAGATCCACCAGATGGTCAAAATCTAGACTTTCAGAGCTAAAGCCGTCAAGATCTGAGTGTTCAGAGTCTATTAAGTGGTTTACCATATAATTGATTTACCATATTCCACGATTATTTTTCTAGTGGCTAAACTTGCGACAAAGTTATTGGTCTATAGACTAGTAACTTTACAGATATAACGCTTATTATATGGCATGGGTAAAAATTAGTAACCTATTGATTATTATCGGAGAGTAAATTGAACCGTGTTTTAATGACAATATTAACCTTGTTTTATACCAGTACGAGTCTATATAGTGGTTTAAGCATGGCTCACGGCTCGCTTAAACAAGCTTCCGCTGATCACCACTTTGCCAATGATGAAAACTTGCCGGATATTGGTAGCAGCTCCTCTCGATTAATGAGCTTACAGCAAGAGCAATTGATTGGTAATGATTATATGCGTCAACTGCGACGGCAAGCCCCAATTATCAATGATGCTGAGATTAGTGATTATGTTCAACATTTAGGTTTTAGAATCGTTGAAAATAACCTCAATGCTGTAAACCGTCAGTTTTCATTTTTCGTGCTAAATAACGATACCATTAACGCTTTCGCTATGCCGGGCGGCTATATTGCTCTCCATACAGGCCTTATCACTCGCACCGATAATGAAAGCGAGTTGGCTTCTGTGGTTAGCCATGAAATTGCTCATGTCACCCAACGCCATTTAGCGCGACGTTTAGAAAAGCAAAAACAAATGACTTTACCTTCAATAGCCGCTTATCTTGCGGCTATTCTGATTGCCTCCCAAGCGAAAACTTCAGAAACTGCCGCAGGCGCTATTATGAGTGCTAGTGGCTTAGCTCAACAAGCCATGCTTAATCATAGCCGTGCTAATGAAGCTGAAGCCGATAGAATTGGTTTGGCCGCTTTATATGAAGCAGGGTTTGATCCCAACGCTGTAGTAACATTTTTTGAAAAAATGCAGCAAAACCAACGCTATCATTCCAATGCTTTTGAATTTCTTAGGACTCACCCTCTTTCTCGTTCGCGCATTACCGATGCCAGACTTAGAGCCCGCTCATATCCTCAACGCAAAGTGGTTGATTCTCCAAGCTATCACTTAATGAAAGAAAAAATTAAGGCCATCACAACCCGCATTAGCCCTGTTGAAATTGATAAACAAAAAAAGCGCTTTAAAAATGGTGCCA
>CAYPMT010000058.1:0-15141 GCA_964411875.1 uncultured Kangiellaceae bacterium | reverse complement strand
ATCATTAAACCAACAAAACCAATTCCTCCGACATTGGCAACTAAAACACTTGTTACAGCAGCACAAATAATCAACATCACCAAACGTAATTGGTTGACGGGTATACCAAATGTTTCTGCACTTTCTTCACCAGCTTGAATAGCCGCTAACCAACGCGCATAAATAAAAAAAACAATGACCGCTAAAGATAAAACAATCATGGGAGTCCAAATTGAATGCCATTGGCTATTTGAGAAACTTCCCATCATCCAAAAGAATAACGTCGCCGCAGTTTCTGGCGAAGAATAATAAAGAATTAAGCTAGTAAATGCGCTTAGCATAAAAGAAACTGCCACCCCAGAAAGTAATAACCTTTCTATACGTACAACATCTCGCCCGGCTAATAACAGCATTAAAAAGACAGAAAGCGCTCCACCTAAAAAAGCGCCTAGCGTAATTGAAATTAAAGCCGAGGATAACGCTGTCATGGCAATAACAGCACCTAATGAAGCGCCAGATGAAATACCAAATAAATAAGGGTCGGCTAGTGGGTTACGAGTAATGACCTGTAAAATTGCACCAACAACAGCAAGTCCAGAGCCTGCTAGTAACGCCATAATAGTTCTGGGCAAACGGATATCCCAAATAATTTGTTTTGCAATAACATTCTCTTGTGTTTGCTCAGACGATGATAAAAGTATTTGTATAATATCCTGATAGGATAAGTTAACACTGCCAATAGCGATACTACAGGCAATAGATAATGTCAGTAATAGTAAACCAGCCAAAAGTAATATCGAAAATTGACTTGAAATACTCGTATAAAATAACTTGGCTCGGCTGGGCTTTTGAAGCAAACCTGGTTGTTGAGATATGAGTTTATTTTCAGCTAGTGATTTTTTTAACATGATGTATCTCTAGCTAAAAAATCATAAATAATTTGAGGCTTCTGATTAAAAGGATTTGTTGTAATTTGAGCATTAACTTTAAAAACTTGTCGTAATGTTTGCTCAGTTAAAACCGATGAAGGCTTTCCTTGAGCAATCATTTGTCCTTCATCAAGCAAAATCAAACGGTCACAATAACTAGCAGCCAAATTAAGATCATGAATACTCACCATTAAAGTGATACCCATAGACTTGGCAAGTTCTAAGACATCTATTTGGTGTCGAATATCTAAATGATTAGTCGGTTCATCCATAATCAATAATTCAGGCGACTGCAAAATAGCTCGAGCAATCATAGCTCTTTGTTTTTCACCACCTGATAAATCATTAAAATTCATGGATAATTTATCACTTAAATCAACCTGCTCTGCAGCTTGAATAACTTTTTGGTTATCCTCTAACGTATCAAAAGAAAGTAAAGGCTTATGCGGCGTCAAACCCATATGGATCACATCAGCAACGCTAAGTTGAAATTGAGTTGGCGGCTCTTGTAAAACAACAGCCACTTTTTTAGCAAAATCTTTTTTGGGAAAACTATCAATGGCTTGTTGCTCAAAATAAATCTTGCCATATGTTGGGATATTCTTACGATAAAGACAGCGTAATAAAGACGACTTGCCCGAACCATTAGGACCAACTAAGCCAACAAATTCACCCTGACAAATTGAAAAATTTAATTGATTAAGAATAGTTTTTTCGCGCACAGACCAAGTTAACTGCTCAACGCTCAATAACGTATCAGTTGAAACTTTTTTAGCATCTCTACTATTAATCAACGAATGATCTTTCACGGATTATATTTAAACTATTTAGGGAGTAACAAGAAGGAGTAAGGGAATGCTAAAAATAAAACTGAGTGATTAATTCATATCTCGCTCTAGTTTAATTCTTAAAACAGTTAGTCTCATCATTGATTGTCTAACTGTTGAGTCGCAATCTAGTCCACACGCCACGAGTAACCCGCTCGATTAATAAAAAGCCACATTCTTTCACATCAGTAAAAATATGACTCAGTAAACTAAGCAAATATAAATTTGCTTTATTTCGGCAGGTCTCCTGGCTAATAGAGTCTACTTTCAAGCACCTTCCCAGCAAAATCTAAAAAAATCAATGCCAGTGGTTACCGCTTGAAGTGGTTATACTTATTGCTATAAGTACAATTACTCTAGGTACAGTTGCGGGCACAGCCGCGGATTTCAACCGCGTTCCCCATTAAGTGCTAAGCACACCGAGGCGGGCAGTTTAACATAAGGGTAAAACAAGATACTAATAAAACAAAGCGCTAGCGAAAAATAAAACGAAGAAACTATCAAATTAGAGGAATAATTAATCCAAACTATCAATCCATTCTAAGGCTTTAGCTTTATCTTGAAAAACTTCAGCTTCTACAGGCGTTTTTCCAATTAATAACTTATAAACATTAAGTAAAGCAAGGTTGAGGGCATCATCTGATACTAGAGCTAATTTATAGTTGGCTCCCCTTTGATGTAAACTCCTCGCTACAAGCTGAGCATGCTCTTGAATTTCTGACATTTCCATACCAGGGTAAGCTTGTGAATAATCGTAACAGGCATGTAAATTTTGTTCGAAGTCGGCGTGAGCCATCAAGTCTTGAAATGTCTCATCGAGTAGTTGTTGCGTAACTTGCCCTTCAAAAACGATTTCAGCTAATTTTTTTTTCTTATTAATCGTTAAAGATACGCTTGCTTCTTTTTTATATAAACTGCTCGCTTCACTCATAAACGTCTAACTCCAAATAAAACAGGTAAATGGGGTATTATGATCTAGTATCCCTTATTCATTTTCTTTCAAAATTCCACATTTCCTCAGGCTGCTCACCACTCCGAGTGAGGACACGACAAAACACAAAAAGTAAATCAGATAACCGATTCAAATAAATTTGAACCGTTGAATTGATTTCGTCACTTCTTGCCAAAGTTACGACTCTTCTTTCAGCACGACGGCAAATAGTTCTTGCCAAATGGCAGCTAGTCGTGGCCAAGTCACCTTTAGGTAAAACAAACTCCTTTAATGGAGGGAGTCTATCATTAAAAGTAGTTAAGTAACTATCTAATTCATGTAAATGTTTTTTTTCAATTAAATGACACTCCGGCATGGCTAACTCACCACCCATATCAAATAACTTATGTTGAACCTGACTGAGCACCTCACGAATATCGCTAGGAATTGGCTGTGACAAGACCATACCTATCGTAGAATTCAATTCATCTATAGCGCCAATTGCTTCGATCCGCTCTGAGTCCTTAGGTAACCGTTGATTTCCACTAATTCCAGTCGTACCATCATCACCTGTCCGAGTGACTAACTTTGATAACCGATTACCCACTATAATCTACCCATTTAAATCTGCCCATTCTAACCTGCTCATTTAAGCTATCACCAATAAAAAGCTAAGTTCTCAATCAATTTCTATACAGCAGAGCATTTCTTATTGATGTCCATCTAATAAAACAGATGAACTGATTAAGACTGCATCTGAATCCACTGATAAACTTTCCAAACGGCGTAATTGATAAGCATAAAAACCATAATAACTACTGGTTTTTCGCACACTAACTAGTTTGCGCTGTAAGTAATCTTTTACTTTAAGCAACACACCAAAAATCTGCATTTTAACCTGAGCTGACGCTTCATGGCTTTGCAATAAATTTAAATAGCTTGAATAAACTTGGGCAACCACCGCTTGATGAATAATCGCTTGCATGCCTTCATAACTTTTTTCAATAACTGACTGATGAATTTCAATAGCTAAATCATCAACTGACGGAACCATAGGGTCTTGAGCATTTTGCTGAATCAATTTAGCTATACGCTCTGGTTGAAAAAGAGCATTCAAAGTGTATTGTGCTGCGACTTCTGCCAATGTCACCTGGTCGAGAATCATTCCAGTATGACCTTTCATATGACTATAATCATGGCTTGTCTTGGGAACAAGCTGTTTAGTTAGCTTGTTAGGCAAGATCAAAAAGTCAGGACTAAGTGTTTTTAACAGAGCTGTAATAGCCTGATGCTGCTTTTCACCAGAAGTTGCTTGATGAACAAGATTAGCCGGATTGCTTGAGTAATCATATTCTAAACTGCCAACTAATTGAGCAACGGCTTCAATTTGATGTCGATGAGAATAATAAACTGGCGACAACAATTGATTCAAATCAGACCATTCCTGATCTTGCAGCATATTCCGAAACCCTAAGGCATTAATCGCAATACGACGAGCATTGATAATTCCTTGAAGCTGACTAATAGGATTAGCTAATTGAGCACTTAAACGATGTTTATCATTTTCAAGTATCAATTGCTGTAAAGCGACGACTTCATCATCTTTTGAAAATTGACTATAACCATAAGCTATTGCTGCTTTATCCCAGTTTTTAATGCCTATATCATAGCGATTAGGCATGGCAAGCTTGCCCTCTTTAATTTGAAACTGAGGAGACAAGGGGTTCATAACTGACTGCCTTAAATAACTACTCGCACCGGTATTATGGTTAATACCCAAAGCATGGCCGATTGCATGAGCAACTGATTGACGCAAATTGGCTAATGCAAAATCAGTCAGAACAGTTTTTTTATCATTTGGGATAAAAGCACTGAGCATGCCTTGAGCCATTAAATAACTTTGACGAAAAGCTAAAGCATCAAGTACAACTCGGCTTTTAATAATCTCGCCTGTTCTTGGATCAATCACTCTTTGATTATAAGAATGGCCGGCTTGATCCGTATATAGCCACTGAATGGTGTTATAACGAGCATCCATAGGATCCGCAGCTAGCGGAAGCGTTTTCACTTGCAGCGCATTTTTATACCCCAAAGCTTCAAAACCTTGATTCCACCACAAAACCCCTTCGCTGATCGCCGACTTGATTGGCTCTGGAATACTTGACTCAATATAAAAAACGATTGGCTTAGTCGGCTCACTTACTTTAGACGAAGGTTGTTTCTTTTTAAGACGATGACGCAAAATAAAGCGCTGCTCTATATTCGCTGCAAATGGCTTAGCATAATCTTGAGAAGAAACTGAAAAATAACCACACTTAGGTAAATGACGACGCGAACTATAACCAAATAATGGTAAGCGTACAAAGCTATGATGCAACTTTAACGTCACCGCTTTTGGATTAACGACAACTGGTTTTAATGAAGCATTTGCATGTTGACTAACAAAGGTCACCGTTGCTTCCAGCTCAGTGTTATCAGCAAAAGCCGTTGTTCGGGGCATATAAATCGACGAGCGTGATTGATCAACTTGATAATCATTAACCTGCTGAGTCAGTTCAAGTGCTTCAGCAACGCCATGAATATCCTGATAAATAAAGTCACTTGCATCAACCAACACCCAGTCATCACTACTATCAACTATTGGGAAACTCCAAATAATTGATGAAGCATAAGAATCTTGTAATACTTTACGCTGCTGTTTATTCGGTGTTTGAGTACGAAAATGGGTGTTTTTCTGCTTTAAGAAAACACGGTTGCCGGTTCGCTCAAATTCAACAATTCGAGGATTAGATAAATGACCACGCTCTAAACCAGAAGCTTTAATACCTAAGCCAGTCGCCAAACTGGTCGTATAAATGAAATCTTGACCGAGGTTATCAATTTTCAAATAGACTTTATCGGCTTGTTTATCATAAATAATGCCGATAAAACCCTTATCTAAATTAGATGATTCAGATAGCTGAGATAGTTTGTTCGCGCTGAGATTGTAAGAGGCTAATAAGAGAGCTAAACCTAAAAAGGGCCAAAGCTTCTTCATGCTTAATTTTCCTGTAGTCGAAGAAATTGCGTTAAATATCGCGTTAATCGCGAAGGCTATACTCAACACCCTTAAAAAATGCAGATAGACAGCAAACAAAAAACTCCCTAGACACAAAAAAACTAAGTGAATAGGATGATTAATTATTGCTAACGCCGCTGCATCTTTAAAGGCGACGGTTATATGATGCAAATCCTACAATATAAAGGCTCTCACGGCCAGTACTCTTGTTCAGAGTTTAGCAAGTATTTTTACATTTATAGCCAATATACCCAATGACTTACAAATAGAATGGTCTTTTGATACGGGTCTCTGATAAAATAGGCATTAACTGCTATTTACTAAAAACTCTTTATTAAAGACTAATATATGATCGAAATTACACCAGGTGGACAACAGCATTTTGAAAAACTCCTAACGTCACAGGATGAAGGCACAGGTATTCGGGTATTTGTAGTTAACCCCGGAACTCCCCATGCTGAATGTGGTGTTTCTTATTGCCCTAAAGATGCTATTGAAGAAAGTGATATAAAACTCGAATTTGAAAAGTTTAATGCGTTTGTCGACGAAGAGAGTGTTCCCTATCTGGAAGAAGCCGAAATTGACTACCAAACCGATGAAATGGGCGGCCAACTCACACTCAGAGCACCTAATGCAAAAGCCAGAAAAGTTGCTGATGATGCACCAGTGCTCGATCGTATTCGCTACCTATTAGAATCAGAAATTAATCCACAGCTAGCCAGCCATGGCGGTCAAGTAAGCCTAGCTGACTTAACTGAAGAAGGTATCGCTATTTTAAAATTTGGGGGCGGTTGTCAAGGCTGTGGCATGGCTGATGTGACTCTCAAAGAAGGCATTGAAAAAACACTTCTCGAAAAAATTCCTGAAGTCAAAGGTGTTCAAGATATTACTGAACATCAGCTTGGTGAAAACCCTTATTACCAATAAGCCCAAAGACTCTTAAAGTTGATTTTTGATGAGAAAACATCTTGATTGGCGTTGAAGGGTCAATTTAAATGAATCTAAAGCAGCAGCTCAAGCAAATGGCTTTAACGCCAAAAGTTCAATTAAAAAAACTCCTAACCGGTACACTCGGTGCGCTAGTCTGCTTACTAACACTGATACTCACTAGCCACTTCACTAATCAATGGCTATTTTACGGATTATCAGTCATGATGGGACTATTCATTCTTTACGCAATTCCTGGCTACATAGGCATATGGGCTTGGCGTATGAAACGGTTAATTCTAGATCAAGACTAACTAACAATAAAACTTATGAAGTCAATTATTTCTATTATTGTCATCATTCTCCTTTGCCTTTTATTTGTCGGCGGCCCAGGTGATTCTAATTCCAGAATCATGCGAGAACTTTGGCAGTCAGGTCATTTTGTTTTATTTGCTAGCCTTAGTTTTCTTTTAATTAAATTTTCTCCATTAAAAAAAATTAACCTACCAAAATCTTTCTTAATAGTAACTCTTTTTTGTTTAGTCCTGGGTGCTATCACTGAAGGCTTGCAAATTTTAGTCGGTAGAAACTTTGAAATAAACGATATTATTAATGATGTCGTTGGTGGTTATGCCGGACTACTGGCCTCTCGTTTCCAGATAAAAAATGCTTTGCTAAAACAAACAGCACTATGCTTGGGAATTTTTGCTCTTACTGTTATGGGAGCTTGGTCATTATTCCACGCTATGGTTGATGAATACGATATGAAGCGCGACTTTCCAATCATGAGCGACTTTGAAACACCTTTAGAATTCAGTCGCTGGCATGCAAGACGAGCTAAACTATCACTATCAACCGAGCAAACTCGTCATGGCAAACATGCCATGAAAATTAAGCTTCTTCCTCGTAAAAAATACTCAGAGTTTTTATTGGTTCATTTCATTAGTGATTGGAGTCATCATACAACGCTTCACTTTAGTCTGTTTAATGCAGAACAAAATATACTTAACTTAACATTAAAAATTTATGACTTAGAACACCACTACTCCAATCATGAGTTCAGTGACCGTTTTAATCGAAAAATCTCCGTGAAACCTGGCTGGAATGATTTCCATTTACCCTTAGAAGAAATTAAGTTTTCGCCAAAAGAGCGGGCAATGGATATGCAGAATATTCGGTTTTTAAGCTTTTTTAGTTCCAACTTTAAAGAGTCAAAAGTCATCTACCTAGATCACCTACACCTAGACTAATCATTTTTTCTATTGATGTTGTTAGAGCCCTAATTTTCTTCTTTGTTTTAGAATAGACTCATAAAACCGGCGGCCAATTTTAATATTTTTTTGCCAAATAAGTTTTTTTTCATCCTGATAAACTTCTTGCTGAATAGCATTTTGAGCAAGCGGATCACCATCTAATGAAGCCGCATAAATCACAGCACTCGTTGGCAAACGACGACCTTCAAAAAAGTATTCACAAATAGCCAAAGAACGCATAGCAATTGCTGTGTTCCCCCTTAATATTGCTTTCATAGCAATATCGGCATTATATCTTTGTGTAATCGGATCAATTTCAAAGAACTCACCTTTTTGCAAAACTTCTTCAAGATAAGCCTGACGTTCTTTTAAGACATCGATAAGCGCCATTTCTTGAACTGATAACTGTAAGTTTTGTAACTCTCTATCACTTAACTGTAAGTAACCATTATTTTCAATCCGTTGTACTTCAAAGTATCCCTGATTTTTTTTCACTTCGTGAGGTATTCTGGCAAAAAAGAATTGAAAGGCAAGTTCAGCCTTATCAATGTGTTGACTAAGCAACCCCACTTTTTCATCGAATTTAATACCCGCTAACTTATAATCACCAAACAAAGTGATTTGCGACTTTTCAGAGTCTATTACATCAACAGGCTCATCCATCTCAATATTTGCTAAAGCTCCCTCATTATCTTCGGAAACATAATCGATAGACGAGACAGCCCCCATAAAATTATCAGCTGATAAACTTATCCAATACCAGCAGCTTAGCGCAACAATAAGTTGAAACGTAAACACCAGCCACATAAATTGAGTTGATTGAAACTTTATATACTGCATATTAAATTTAAGAATTAAAAGAAAAATAGTTCAACTGGAAAAATGAAAAATTACGGGCTGTATAATATCTGAAAAAGGCAGATAATTAAATCAATATTCATGAACTACTGTAACTAAAAAATACATGACCAAAATGACTAATTAATGACGCTCTAGGCTATCTTACTCTAACATCATCAATATTTAACTATAAATATGTCTCAACTTCTATGATAAGCTCATAAATTCTATTAACTTCCCTATGAAAAATTGAACATCATTATACCTTATCGCATACTTCTAAAGTTATGCATTCGACAAATACTTAATGTATTTTTAGTTGTATGCCATTAAATGATGGTTAGCCGATAAAACTCCGAAGCTAATAAACTAATCAAAGTCAGCATATTGCTTTTTGGTTGATTCTTTTTTTCAATCATTGTCTATCAAGGCTGTCTCACGTTAGAATGCATTCACATCAATCATCAATTAATGCTTATCCATGCCGCTTGAATCGCTTCATCATTTGTATGCAAAACTTCCTTTTCAGGCTTTAGATTACTTAGTTATTAGCCTTAATCTACTCATTTTCATTTTTGCTTCTGTCATTATAAAAAAGTCATCTAAAGCAACTGATGATACAACGACTCATAGACGAGTATTGGCACTACGCAGTATAAACTTGGTGTTATTTTGTATTTACGTTTTCACCGGACTCTTTGAAATTATTTTCCCAACAGAAGCAACAAGCGACAATCAAAGTTCTAACTTACAAAAAATCTCTCAAACTGGCCTGTGTATCTTAATTGCTTATGTTCTCTTGCATTATATACAAGGCTGGATTATTCGTCGTTTTGGTCGAGAAAAAGAAATTGATGGCGAAAAATTTCATAGTGAATCTTACTCCAGTGAAATTATTAGCTTAATTGGCGTTATTATTGTTGGTTCTGTTTCTCTTCTAGTTATCATCAACATCTGGGGATTAAATAGTTGGCTGCAAGCAACCTCTGTCTTAGGCGGTATATTGCTACTTTTATTTGCCGTCAAAGATTACTTCTTAGGTGACATGATCAATGCATTGATTATTCATTATAACCGCTCATTTGAAGCGGGCTCTGTCATTCGAGTGAGAGAGTTCAATTTAATTGGTGTTGTTATGAAAATAACTCTGTCACAAACTGTTATTCGTGACCTACTACAAAAACACGAAGTCAGTATTCCTAATAGTAAATTGCGCAATGCGACCGTAGAAACCCTATCTAATTCTAGCGGTAAAGGCTTTCGTGATTATGTTGAGTTTAATATCGGTTATGAAGAAACATCCGAAAAAGTTCAGACCTTTATTAAAACTATTTGGCAGCAAGCATTAGATCAAGAACCTGGCTTAAATAAAGAAACAGAACCTAAGATTGTTGTTGTTAATAATAATGATCATGCCGTTACTTGGCGACTTATTTATTATATTAAAAACCCTTATCGTATACTCAGCGTAAAAAATAGTATTAATACCATTGCTCTTGAATTAAGCCAACAAGAAAACATTGGTTTAAATACTCCACTTACTCATAAGGTGCTTAATAACTAATGCCTTTACTATAACAATACTTTTTTATTCGATAAGCCAATACCAATATACCGTTATCAATTTAACTTGCGGATTACTTTTTATCTCGTTATAGTCTGCAGTCACTATTTATAGTGTCATGTTTTGTCTAATCAAGACCCATTTAATCAATTTATATATAGGGGAGTTATAATGAGTATTGCAAGAATTACAGAAGTTAGCGTAGAGTCTAAAAAAAGCTTTGATGATGCCATGCAAACTGGTATTAAGCGTGCCAATGAAACACTGGATAATATCACTGGTGCTTGGGTTAAAGATCAAAGTGTTGTTGTTGAAAAAGGTAAAATTACCGCATACCGTATTTTATTAAAAGTAACCTTTGTCCTTAAAGAGAAAAAAGCGACTAAAGCAAAAACAACTAGAAAAACAGCAACAAAAGCAAAGCCTAAAAGAAAAAAATAACTTTTCGCAGATTGCGCTTCACTAGACTCCGCATCTGCGGAGTCTAAGTTTAAGCTCCTAACTATTTATCACTTGCTTTCTAATTCCAACATTTGCTTCTTTTCAAAAGTATTACTGATAATACCCTGGATAAACAAGAGAGTTTAGCATAAATCGCATGAACAACCGACTGTTCCATCAAAATTTTCCCACTCTTGATAGACATTACTACCATTACATTGAGACTTTATTGTAAAACATTCAGCCTCTCCTCGACCTATATGATGATCGATGAGTGAATCAACAATAAAATTATTCGATAAATGCTCTGTTGAACAACCCGAAAGTGCAAAAAAAAACATTAAACCAATTAACTTAATTTTCATTTTAGATTCTCTTAATTTTAGGCTCTACGACTAAAAGCAATATGTATCTTAACTATGGGAGTCAAAGCTGAAGAAAGTGATTTTAGTTAAGCTTTTCTGAATTTGGGCTTAATCCTTAGATTGATTGAATATGCTTAAGCCTTTTACTTTTAAAAGATTCAACCAGTATTAATGAAATTCTTGCGTTTTCTTGAGATAATGCTCTGTCTAATCGCTTTACTATCGAAAAATTAAATGATCAAAGCTGAAAAACATCTTCTTTCCTACCCAAAATATTGGGCAGAATGCTATGGGCGAGCAAAGTTTTTGCCTATGTCCCGCACTGAAATGGATGAGTTAGGTTGGGATAGCTGCGACATTATTATTGTCACCGGCGATGCTTATATTGACCACCCAAGTTTTGGTATGGCGGTTATTGGTCGCTTTTTAGAATACCAAGGTTTTCGAGTAGGTATTATTTCTCAGCCTGACTGGAATGATCCGCAAGCTCTCAAAGCACTTGGCGAGCCCAATTTATTTTTTGGGATTACCGCTGGCAATATGGATTCAATGATCAATCATTACACCGCTGACAGGCGAATGCGTCATGATGATGCTTACACACCTCATGGTGCTGCAGGTAAGCGCCCAGATAGAGCCGTTATTGTTTATACACAAAAATGTCGCGAAGCTTACCCTGATACGCCAGTTGTAATCGGTGGTATCGAAGCCAGTTTAAGACGCATTGCTCAATATGACTACTGGAGCGATCAATTACGTCGCTCTATTTTAATTGACTCAGCAGCGGACATTCTACTTTATGGTAATGCTGAACGAGCCATGGCAGAAATCGCTTATCAAATGTCTATGGGGCGTTTGATTAAAGAGCTCACTGATATTCCTGGCACAGCTATTATTAAAGACACTATTTCTGATGACTGGACAGAAGTTGACTCAACTCGAATTGATTGGCCAGGCAATCTTGCTCAAATGCCCAATCCTTTTGAACAAAATCCTTATGAATACAAAGATCCTAAATCTGAAGCTTGTCAAACAAAATCAAAGCAAGTTGAGAGTTCAACGGCTATCCCGATAAAGATGGTGCCTATGCCATTACTAGGCAAATCAAAACTCGATCCTAAAAGAACGGTCATTCGTTTGCCTTCTTTTGAAAAAATTAAGAATGATTCAGCGCTTTATGCACATGCCTCAAGAATCTTGCATGTTGAATCAAATCCACATAATGCACGAGCACTAGTGCAAAGACATGGCTCTCAAGAAGTTTGGATCAATACGCCACCAATTCCACTTAATACTGATGAAATTGATGCCGTTTTTGACCTCGAATATGAACGCATTCCTCACCCATCTTATAAAAATGCAAAAATTCCAGCCTATGACATGATTCGTTTTTCAGTCAATATCATGCGAGGCTGTTTTGGTGGCTGTACTTTCTGTTCAATTACCGAACATGAAGGGCGTGTTATTCAAAGCCGTTCACAAGAATCCGTATTAAAAGAAATTGAGGAAATGCGTGATAAAGTGCCAGGTTTTACCGGAACTGTCTCTGACTTAGGTGGACCAACAGCGAACATGTATCACCTTAATTGCAAAGATGATGACATTCAAAAAAGCTGCCGAAAACTTTCTTGTGTTTATCCAACTATTTGTAGCAACTTAGTTACCGATCACAGTGAAACCACACAACTTTATCGCAAAGCTCGAGCTATTGATGGCGTTAAACGTGTTGCAGTAGCCTCTGGTCTGCGATATGACTTAGCGGTTAAAGACCCTGAATATGTTAAAGAGTTAGTCACTCATCATGTCGGAGGCTATTTAAAAATTGCACCAGAGCATAGTGAACAAAAAACACTCGAAAAAATGATGAAACCAGGCATGGATAGCTATCATGATTTTAAAGCCATGTTTGAAAAGTTTTCCAAAGAAGCCGGTAAAAAACAATACCTAATCCCTTATTTTATCGCAGCTCACCCTGGCTGTGATGATAATGATATGCTGAACCTTGCATTATGGTTGAAACAAAATGATTTTCGTCTCGACCAAGTACAAAATTTTTATCCTTCACCCATGTCTTTAGCAACAGCTATGTACCACTCAGAAAAAAACCCGCTCAATAAAGTAACTTACAAAAGTGAAAAAGTTTATACCGAAAAAGATATTGATCGTCGCCGAGCTCATAAAGCATTGTTACGCTATCATGACGAAAAAAATTGGCCAACTATTCGACAGCTTTTAACTGAAATGAAGCGTCAAGATCTCATTGGCGATGGTCCAAATAAG
Source organism: uncultured Kangiellaceae bacterium (assembly GCA_964411875.1). Taxonomy (GTDB): domain Bacteria; phylum Pseudomonadota; class Gammaproteobacteria; order Enterobacterales; family Kangiellaceae; genus Aliikangiella. Next base: position 1,747 of record CAYPMT010000058.1, on the reverse strand, counting down.
CTAGTGCCAGCAGAAAAGAAAACTCAACATACTAAAAAACAAAAGCATCGCGTTAACAAAAACAATGTAGCGAAAAAACAATATAAGAAAAATTCTGGTCGTCGATAGAAGAAACTATCGACTTTAATAAGATTATCAGTTATCGTTTGCCGAGTTGCTGTTCTAGCGGTCTTTTATCATCACTTTGAATAGGAATAAAATAATATGAAACAAGCTATTCTACTTTTGTTCATTTTAACTACAAACCTTTTCCTTACTGCGCAAGCAAGTGAAGCTCCAGAAGATGACGAATTTATAATATTAAAACAGCCAACCCCAGCAGAACCTGAAGTTCTCGAAGAAGCACCTCCAGAAGGGAAGTTCAGCGATAACTTTTATCTTTATTTTAGCGTACTACAAGATTATAAATTAAAAAATAGTATCTTATCAAAAGGTGGAGCCAACTCAACGGCTAATAGCTCTAATGCATCGGATCCAAATACCATTGGGCTAGGCTTTCATTGGAAAGATAATATTAATATTGAAATTGAATTGACCAACGATATTAGAATCACCAGCGCACTCAATGCACAACCCGCTAGTGTAAAACTCGATCTGATTCATGTTGGCCCATCAACAACTTATCAGGCCACTCAAGCTATTAGCCTGCATGGCAAATTTGGCTTGAGTTATATTAAACAGCAAACTCAATTTCTACAGGATGATGAAGTCGTTGCTAATACGCAAAAAGAAATTGAATTGTTTTTAGAAGGCGGAGCAGAATTTGCGTTTACTTCTGAAGTTAGAATGCGCTTGGGCTATCAATATACTGACTACTCCGATATCAGAAAAGTTTATCTCAATTTTTTATGGGATTTTTAAATGCTAAACCCTATAAGAAGCTGAAAAAACATCGGCAAACTTCAAACATGAAAAAAATCACCATAACAACACCTGATGATTGGCATTTACATTTTCGCGATGGCGATATGTTACAAGAAACGGTACCAGCAACTGCTCGCTGTTTTAAGCGCGCAATTGTCATGCCTAATCTAGTTCCTCCAGTCACTAATAGTCGCCAAGCTGCTGATTACAGAAATCGAATCTTAGCGGCCCGCCCAAAAGATAGCGACTTTCAACCTCTAATGACACTCTACTTAACCGATAAAACCACAGTAGAAGATATTGAGCAAGCAAAGAGTTCTGGTGTTACTGCCGTAAAGCTATATCCAGCTGGTGCTACCACTAATTCTGGTAAAGCCGTTAGTCACATTACCAATCTCTACCCAATTTTTAAAGCCCTTGAAAAACATAATTTGCCGTTGCTTATTCATGGTGAAGTGACCGAAGCAGAAATTGATATTTTTGATCGTGAAAAAGCTTTTATTGACCGCTACCTAACACACATCACAGAAAAGTTTACTGACCTAAGAATTGTTTTTGAACATATCACCACCAAAGATGCTGTCGACTTTATTGTTGAGTCGAGTGACAATGTTGCAGCTACCATCACACCACAACATTTACTTTTAAACCGTAATGACTTACTGGTTGGCGGTATTCATCCTCATAACTATTGTTTACCCGTATTAAAAAGAAATATTCATCAGCAAGCTTTAAGACAAGCTGTTGCCAGTGGTAATAAAAAATTCTTCTTGGGTACTGACTCTGCACCCCATGAAAAACATAACAAAGAATCCGCTTGTGGTTGTGCAGGTTGTTACAGCGCTTGGAGTGCCATAGAGCTTTATGCACAAGTTTTTGAAGA
>CAYPMT010000057.1:0-15188 GCA_964411875.1 uncultured Kangiellaceae bacterium | reverse complement strand
ATATTCCAAGTAATTGAGCTTTTTTAGGAGAACCTATGCAATTATCGGCACTAACTGCTATAGCCCCAACTGATGGCCGCTATGCGAGCAAAACCCAAGAGCTACGTGCTGTATTTAGTGAATTTGGTCTAATCAAATACCGCGTTATTGTTGAAATACGCTGGTTACAAGCATTGGCCGCCGAGCCTCGAATAACTGAAGTTGCTAGTTTTAATCAACAAACTAATCAAACTCTCGATGATATTATTAACCATTTTTCTGAATCAGATGCTCAGCGAGTCAAAGACATTGAAAAAACCACTAATCATGATGTAAAAGCTGTCGAGTATTTTTTAAAAGAAAAAACCCAAGATAATCCTGATATTACAGCTGTTAGTGAGTTCATCCATTTTGCTTGTACTTCTGAAGACATTAATAATTTATCTTATGGCTTAATGCTTAAAGATGCCGCAAAAATTATTGTCAATTATCAACAACAAATTATTGATGCCGTAGCGAGTCTCGCTCAAGATTTTGCTGATATACCTCTTATGTCACGAACCCATGGTCAACCGGCTTCACCCACTACTTTAGGCAAAGAAATGGCGAATGTCGTCGCTCGTCTAAATCGTCAACTTAAACTTTTCCAACAAGTAAAACCACTTGGTAAAATTAATGGCGCCGTTGGTAATTACAATGCACACCTTGTTGCTTATCCTGAAGTTGACTGGCCAAATTTTGCCAATCACTTTATTGAAAATCTAGGGCTTACTTGGAACCCCTACACCACTCAAATAGAACCTCATGACTACATTGCTGAATACTTTGATGCCATTACTCGTTTTAATACCATACTCATCGACTTTGATCGGGATATTTGGGGTTATATTGCTCTTGGTCACTTTAAACAAAAAACAATTCAAGGTGAAATTGGCTCTTCAACAATGCCTCATAAAGTCAATCCGATTGACTTTGAAAATTCCGAAGGTAATTTAGGTATTGCTAATGCACTTTTTACTCACCTTGGCCAAAAGCTACCTATTTCGCGTTGGCAAAGAGACTTGTCTGACTCAACCGCTTTACGAGCTCTGGGCGTTGGTGTTGCTCATTCACTGATTGCTTATCAATCAAGCCTAAAAGGCATTGCTAAGCTCGAAATTAATCAAGAATCTTTAGCACAAGAACTCAATCAAAACTGGGAAGTTCTAGCCGAACCTATCCAAACCGTTATGCGTCGATATGGTATTGAAAAACCCTATGAAAAACTCAAAGAATTAACTCGGGGTAAACGTGTTGATCAAACAGCTATGCAAAGCTTTATTGATCAATTAGATTTACCTGAGCAGGTTAAACAAACGCTGAAAGCATTAACACCCGCTAATTATATAGGTAATGCTGTTGAACAAACCAAAAGGCTAGCTAAATAAGCTTAAAAAGTGACTTCACATTTTTTATAGTAATGGTTAACATTTTGGGTTATAACTAGCAGCTAATCTGAGAAAAAAGCAGGTTGGTCAATAACAAGTTGCTTTTTCTGACGCTTTCGCTAATACTCATAGTATAGTTTATAAGCAATTTAAGTTTTGATTAACTAACTTATAAATCTATTCTGAGTTTATTATAGGGCTCAAAACGATTATGGCGCGTCTCGAAGAATATCATTTCATTGACATTAGCTGGTCTACTGCAGCAAGCGACGTTATTGAGTTGCGCAAAAAGGTTTTTGTTGTAGAGCAACGTTTTGACGAAAGCCACCTCTATGATCACAATGATCTCGATAGTTATCATATTCTCGCTACAAACAGTTCAGGTAAATCTGTTGGCTGCGGCCGTATCACTTTAGAAGGCAAAATCGATTACATTGCAGTTTTAATTAACGAGCGAGGTCATGGTGTGGGCTCAATGATTCTAAAGAAACTAATCGAAGTAGCTGAAAGACACCAAATTATCGACTTATCCCTTTGTACTGAAACCGCCCTTGTTCATTTTTATGATCAACAAGATTTTTATGTTGAAGGCCCTGTTTATATGAAAAAAGGCGTTCCTTTTCAAAAGATGGTTAAGAACCTAAATTAAAATCGCTACAACTAGAGCACTACAACCTCAATATAACAATAACCAATCTATCGCTTACTAATTTTCTAAATCACGCTTTAATACAGCAACAGTTAATCTTGATGTACAAATTAGTTTTTTTGAATCATCAGTTACATTAATACACCAAACCTGAGTCGAGCGGCCTATATGCAACGGACTAGCCTTAGCATAAACTTTACCCTGTTTAACCGACTTAATGTGATTGCCATTGACATCTAAACCAACACAATAATACTCATCGCCAACAGCCATATTAGCAGCCACGCTGCCAACAGTCTCGGCCAATGCAATGGATGCGCCTCCATGCAAAATTTTCATTGGCTGATGTGTTCTATAATCAACAGGCATAGAGGCAATTAGATAGTCATCGCCTATTTCAACAAACTGAATATCCAAATGCTCGAGCATGGTCTCACATGAAAAAGCATTAATCTCTTTTAATGAAGCGTCTCTTTTCCAAATCGTTGACATATGATTCTCCAATCAACACCTTCTCTAATCAAAGTAATACAGAATGAAATTATTTTTTAACTCGATTAATTTTATCTACCCAAGCCATACCTAAAGCTGAAATTACAAAAGTTAAATGTAAAATAACATACCACATGATTTTAGTATAAGGATCAGAGTCAGTTGATGACTCAGCTATTTTATTTAACTCCATAAACTTTTGTAACAAGTGAATTGATGAAATTGCGACAATAGAAGCCGCCACTTTTTGCTTTAACGAACCGGCATCTAACTTGCCCAACCAAGATAACTTATCAGAGCTATTATCAAGATCCAATTGAGAAACAAAATTCTCATAACCCGAAAACATCACCATAACCACAAGTCCGCCGACCAAAGCCATATCGACCAAAGAAAGAATAAACAGAATTAAATCACTTTCTTTAAGCTTAAAAATATCAGGTAGATAATGGACAACTTCTTGAAAGAATTTAATCCCTAGCATAATTAATGCAAAACTAAGCCCTAAATAAATAGGCGCTAAAATCCAGCGAGCCGCATACATAATTCTTTCAAAGGTCTTTTCTATCATAGCCTAACCAACTGATTTATTTTAATGTCGCCTCATTATAACTACTTAAAAAACAAATGAAAGCATCAAAACTCTAGTGTTTCCTTGCGTTTAAACGATGTCGCCAGTAAGATATTTCCAAATCACTTTGAATAAACCTCACCACTGTAAGTAATGGAAGATAAAGATACAAACCCTAAAAATACGGCTCAACGAATTGATTCGCTTGCCGAACTCTGCAAATTCAGCCTACAAGCCTTTGCTTCGGCTCAAAAGAAAATCCAATTATACACTCATAACCTTGACCCAAGAGTTTTAAATAATCGAACAATAGAAAAACAATGTCTTGAGTTTATCCGTATCAGTCGTTTCGTACGCATTGAAATACTTATTAAAGATGAAGCCTACCTAAACGGTCTCGACCACAGGCTTGTGAGTCTTGCCCAAAAATATACTAGCTTTATTAACATTAAAATCATTCCAAAAGATTTTCACGAAAATCATTTTGCTTTTTATCTATTTGATGGTCGAAGTGTTATATACCGCCGTGTGGCCGACCGGTTTGAAGCAGAGATCCATCAAGTTCCCAGTGGCCAATTAAAGCGCCATAGCAAATATTTTGATGAGATCTGGCAACAGGCTTCACCAGCTATTCATTTGAGAGCTTTAGGCTTATAAAAAAATTTATACTAATATACTAAGTTTTCTGATGTAAACATCCCTTAATTCATTACATAAATTCTTAATTAATGTATATTGCCCCACTTACTACTCAAATAGATTGCAATTAAACTTAATTCAGTGAACCAATATCATTCAATGACAAAGCTCAGCAAAGTAAAAGTTGAACTCAAGCAAATGCTTCCTATTGCTGGCCCTGCTATTTTGTCACAACTAGCTCAAATGGCTATGGGCGTTATTGATACCATTATGTCGGGCCACCATAGTAACGAAGCCTTAGCGGCTATTGCCATTGGTACCAGTTTACTTAGTCCAGTTATGGTCTTTTTTATGGGGTTATTTCTTGCCTTTAATCCAATTATCGCCCATTTTAAAGGTGCCAAAATCGACGCAAAAATTGCTTCTCATTTTAGGTTAAGCCTTGCACTGGCAATAATTTTTTCCCCTATTGCTATTATCTTTTTATTAAAATCCAAATTTATGCTCGCTTACTTCGGTATAAATGAGCAAATATTACCTATCGCAACCGGTTATTTAAATGCCGTTGCCTGGGGAATTCCGGGCTTATTTTTATTTCTTGGATTACGTTTTTGCAACGAAGGCTTGTTTTCTACTACAGCCATTATGCTAGTTACGCTATCAGCTATCCCTGCCAATATCATTTTAAACTATTGGTTTATGTATGGTGGTTGGGGAATTAAGCCTATGGGTGCTGTTGGCTTAGGCTATGCAACGAGTTTAATTTGGACATTCATGTTTTTCGGTCTTTTAGGCTATACCTGTTTGGCTGGCAAATATAAATCTTTAAGCCTTTTTAAAACAAGGCGTTTACCACCTTGGAATGAGACTAAGGATGTTCTTAAACTTGGTTTTCCTATGGCAGTAACTTTGGGTTTTGAAATTAGTCTATTTGCAGCTGTTGCACTCTTAATTGCAAAATATCCAACTGAAATTATGGGGGCCCACCAAATTGCCATTAATATTGCTTCTGTTACTTTTATGATCCCCTTAGGAATGTCACAAGCAATTGCCGCACGCGTCAGCTACTTTGCCGGACAGAAAAACTTTGCTGCAAGTAAACTCGCAGGACATGTCGGCATTGCTACCTCTTTATTATTTGCTACACTTTCTGCTAGCATTATGGTCCTATTTTCAGAGTTACTAATTAGTCTTTATACTCAAGACAAACAAGTCATAGAAACCGCTATAACTTTGTTATTTTACGCCGCTATTTTTCAATTCTCAGATGGCTTACAAGTAACCGCTGCAGGTGCATTAAGAGGCCTAAAAGATTCTAAGATCCCTATGGTTATTACTGCTATAGCTTATTGGTTAATTGGTTTTCCTCTGGGCTTTTATTTAGCTGAAAATCAAAACTATAATGTTGATGGTTATTGGTGTGGACTTATTATGGGTTTAACCGCTGCAGCTATTTTGTTATTAAAACGTTGGCTTAAGCTATCATCAAATGTATTATTGGCCAACTCAAAAAACTAAAACCATTTAACCTCTAAAAGGCAAAAGCAATGAGTCAGGTTTATGATTTGATTATTCATAATATTAACTGTGCCACAATGACTGAAACTGATGACTATGGCGTCGTCAAAGATGCAGCCATTGCAGTAAAGGATGGAAAAATAGTCAATATTATTGCCAATGTCAGTGAACAACCTGGAGAGCTTGAAACAGAGCAAAGTATCGATGGTGAAGGTCGCTGGATCACACCTGGACTAATCGACTGCCATACTCATTTGGTTTATGGTGGTAATCGTGCCAATGAATACGAAATGCGTTTGCAAGGCAAAAGCTATCAAGAAATTGCCAAAGCTGGTGGTGGTATTGTTTCAACCGTTAAAGCGACTCGAGAGACTTCAAAGCAAGAGCTTTTTGATCAGGCAGCTAAACGTTTAAGCTATCTAATTAACGAAGGTGTCACTAGTCTTGAAATTAAATCTGGCTATGGTCTTGATTTAGCAACTGAACAAAAAATGTTAGAAGTTGCAAAAGAACTCGAAGACTACTCACCTGTCGACATCAGCAAAACCTTTCTTGGTGCTCATGCAACGCCAGTCGAATACAAGAGTAACCCTGATGACTATATAAAAACAGTTTGCGAAGACATGATGCCTAAACTTCATAAACTTGGACTTATCGATTGTGTCGATGCTTTTTGTGAAAATATTGGTTTTAATTTAGCACAAACTCGCCAAGTGTTTGAAGCAGCCAAATCACTTAATTTGCCTGTTAAACTGCATGCAGAGCAATTGTCCGATCTAGGTGGCTCTCGTTTAGCGACAGAATATAACGCTTGGTCCGTTGATCATTTAGAGTTTTTAAATATTGATGACATACCTAAACTAAAACAAGCCAATACGATTGCAACCTTGTTACCCGGCGCATTTTATTTCTTAAACGAAACAAAACTTCCACCGATTGATGCTTTAAAAAAAGCACAGGTTCCCATAGCTATAGCGACTGACTCAAACCCTGGTAGCTCACCTTGTTTGTCTTTATTGCTAATGCTAAATATGGCCACGACTTTATTTAAGTTAACGCCCTTAGAAGCACTTCAAGGGGTAACTATCAATGCAGCAAAAGCACTACGCATACAAAATAAAGTGGGTAGTATTGAAGTTGGCAAACAAGCTGACTTAGTTATTTGGGATATTCAATCACCTGCAGAATTAAGCTATCGAATGGGAGGAAACCCCTGTGTGACAGTGATTAAAAATGGCCAAGTTATTTTATCGAAAAGTTAAGCATTTTAAGCTTTAGTGACCTTCACCTGCTAGCAGTTTAACAAAATTACACGGTTTAAAATCCGCATCTAACTGCTGTTGAATGATTTGAGTCCAAGCTGTTTTACAAGCACCTGTTGACCCTGGCACACAAAAAACCACGGTGTTATTAGCCAATCCACCCAGTGCACGACTTTGAATGGTTGAAGAGCCAATTTCTTGATAAGAGACTTGTCTAAACGTTTCGCCAAAACCATCAATCGTTTTATCTAGCAATGGCACGATGGCTTCAGGTGTCGAATCCCGACTATAAAAGCCTGTCCCACCTGTGGTTAAAACAACGTGAATGGCAGGATCAGCAATCCACCGGGAAACTACTGCCCTGATTTGATAAATATCATCTTTAACTATTTCGCGAGCAGCAAGCTGATGACCTTCTGACTCAAATGCGCTGATCAAATAATTACCAGAGGAATCCGTTTCTAAATTACGCGTATCCGAAATAGTTAAAACCGCAATATTAAGCTTTGACAAAAGCCTAGCCTCTCAGAGAAATAAAAAACAGACTATAACTAATTTGATTTAAAAAAACGATATTTTTTACGCTTTGTTTATTGCCTAAGCCTTGCTAGATCGTTCACAAGTTTCATTACAAGCTAGAGAAGACGATGCTTGCTTTAGTTCTAGTAATAGCTTGTCATAGGCTAAATAACTCAGGTAAAAGATAATCAACCTCCGATTGATTATTCGACTTTGCTGCAGCCTCTAAACGTGCAGATAATTCATGTAAACAATGAGCGCTCATATTACCTGAAACCCCCTTTAATGTTCAATTTACCAGAACAGATCTTGTTTCATTGCGGGAGAATACTCTTTAGCAACATCAACCCAGCCAGCCAGACAAAATGAAACTCTTACACCTCTTAATGAAGGCTTAAGTTTTTCAGCATTTTCAAAATACCACTCATATTTTTCATGAGCTGTAGCATAATTCCCCTCGTAATAATCCGACAAGGCTTCACTAGGAAGTTCTTCAAAATTTTCTCTCATATAGTATCCATTCATCTAATACAGCGTTTTGTGACTGATTTGGAGTGTAACGAAAAACCAGGCCAGTAACAGCACCATATTAGCATTCATTTTTCTTCCACCTTTCGAGAAAATGCAAAGATATTGTAAGCATCACTAAGTATTATAGTTTCGTGTTTCATCAACACATCTCCTTGTCCAAAATTTGCTTTGTAACTCGAACTATAATAGGTGCCACTTATTATGTAGAGTGGTATACGCGCATGAAAATCTAGTTTCAGACTTATCTTACCTTGGTTATCAATTTTCCCTTTAAATGTATACGAATCATTATTAGCCAGACTTTTTCCTGAATCATCAGTTTTTTTATACTTGCGCGCATGAATAGTGACATTACTACCTTGCATAATGATTTCTGCGCGACCTTCGACTGTTATCCACCCAGCGGCTTCATTCTGAGAAACATATGCAAATTCCCAAGCTTCATCTGACGCATATCCGATACTAGATATAAACAAAAGAGTTAAACTGATTAACCTAACCATAGTAATCGTAACAATCTATTCTATTCATAAAAAACACTAAATATTCAACTACGCAATATAATTAAAACAACTTTCTATTACAACTCAGGACGACAACCTACTTTTCCACTGGCAGCAAAGCTCTAAATAAAATCAAGTTGATGTCTGCATGACTAAAGCATCTTCTCGATCATCAGCATTGGCATAATAATTTTTTCTTTTTCCCACTTCCAAAAAACCATACTTTTGATACAAACTGATTGCTTTACTATTCGATTGACGAACTTCTAAAAAAATCGTTTGTACTCTATTTTCTTGGGCATAGTTTTTCAAAAAACTCATTAGATTATGAGCCAGACCTTTTCCTTGATAATTGGTAGCAATAGCAATATTTAATAATTCTAACTGTTCCATCACACGCATAACAATCATATAGCCAACCAATTGATTATCAAAAAATAGTTTCCAGCATAAATGTTCACCCTGCAGACTTTCTTTCAACATCATATAAGTCCAGGGGCTTTTATGGGCTTGAATTTCTATAGCATAGAAATCATCGATGTCATCACTAGTTGCTTCAGCAATGATAAATTGTTTCAAAGCTAGTCAACCGTTTTTTGAAGCAAGCTAGCTATCAAACCTAAATCTTCTAACGCTAACTTTTTTAATTGTGGATTTTGGATAAGTGTATAAGGGTGGTAACTAACGAGCGTTTGAGTCGTTTCAATATCAAATAGTTTGCCACGGATTTGAGCAAGATCAGTCTGTTCTTTTAATAAAGAACGAATACTTTCATCACCTAACAATAAAATCAAATCAGGTTGTTTATTTTGAATCACATGATCAACTGAGTAACAGTCATCGCTTAGTGCCGCTTCTACTAGCTGAGCTAATTGAATATTAACCGTCATATTGTTATCTTTAGCCATTAATAATTCTTTAATAGCTTGCAAATAGTCTTGCATCAATTGACTCGGTCTATGATTGGTAACAAAACTTTGTGCGGGCTGATCTTTATTATGACGACAAACAATCAATATTTTTTTATCAGATTCAGTCGCAGCTTGAGCATTGAATAGCTTTAAAAATTGGCCGGCTAATTGACTAGCAGGCTTATTTTGTTTTAATGTAGCATCAGTCGGCTTGGTAGGTTTTTCTTCTTTAAGGCCACTATTTTCTTTAAGACCATTATTTTCTTTAAGAACAACATGCTCTTCAGGACCTTGTTCTTCTTTAAGCGCATCTTCTTTTTTAAAGTCCTCAATAGTTAGGTTGCTTTCTTGCTCTAATTCAACTCTAGGACTCCAAACAGGCACTTCCATAGCATCTAAATAATTTCTGCGTAAGGATTCATCGAGCTCAGAAAAATAGGCGTTCTCAGCGCTCACAACTTACCCCCACAATATTTACAAAAGTCAGCATCTTTATCATGACCATCTTCACCACAACTTGGGCAAGCATTATTAGTCACTTCTTTACGACGAAAAGCCGTCGCCAACAGTTCGCTACTATAAATTCCCGTAGGTACAGCAATAATAGCGTAACCCATAATCATAACCGCCGACGCTATCATTTGTCCTAGTTCAGTCATTGGCACAATATCACCATAACCAACCGTCGTTAACGTAATAATGGCCCAATAAACTGAACGAGGAATACTGGTAAAGCCATTTTCCTCGCCTTCGACTAAATACATAATCGAACCAAAAATCACTACAAAAATAAACACCGTATAGAGAAAAACGGTGATTTTTTTTCGACTTGAGCGTAGAGCTTTCATCAATGTATGTGCTTCACCAAGGTACTCGGCTAATTTAAATACCCTAAATATTCGCAAAACTCTTAACACACGAATAACTAATAGAGTTTCTGCTCCAACATAAAAGAGACTAATAAAGCTGGGTAAAATAGATAACAAATCAACAACACCTAAAAAACTTGTTGCATATAAAAAAGGTTTACGCACTGAAACTAAACGTAAGATATATTCAATTAAAAATAAAACCGTAAAGGTCCATTCAATCACATCGAGTTCAAAGGCATATTTTTGATTATATGCAGCAACACTATCAAACATCACAGCAATCACACTGAGTATAATGGCGATAATTAGTGCTGTATCAAAAGCCCGACCTGCCGGCGTGTCAGCTTCAAAAATAATTTCATGGAGCTTCTCTCGCCAAGGAGAAAGTGGCTCACCTTGACTATATTTTTTTAATTTTTTACCCATGCTTTATCCTGACTTAATTCAAATAGTGGATTAACCAACAATAGGGAAGAAGAGTTTAAACTCAATATACAAAAGATTAGTGTTAAATCAAAGAGAAAATAGTTATTTCGACTACCTCTTTATCAAACTACCGGCTTGTTCAAGGCTTTAATTAGTGGTAAATTCGACTATTCATCTTTATTTAAAATACTTAAATAAGGCAAATGGATGTTCAATGTTCAAAAAAATAATGGTTTAGAACAAATAGGGTAAAATAAATTATGAAATACTTTTGGGTTAATTTAGTGATTAGCGGGCTTTTAGGTTTTCTCTTAGCTTGTAATAGCAGTTCTAATAATGATGATGATATTTTTGATACTTCCCCTAATGTTCAATTACATGAAACAACTCTAACTGAAAACAGCCTAGTGCTTGCTGTACAGCTTGGACAAGACACTTCATATTTAGTCAATAAACAAGGTGCAAAACTTCTTGAATGGACTTTTAGTAACCGGCTCGGAAATGATTTAGAGTTACTATCTCCTACGGCTTCGCCACTACTACCTAATGGTGGCATGATAGGTATGTTTAAAAGCACTTCGCCATCGCCTGATATTTCTTTTGGTGGTTTTGGCGGTATTGTTAAATTACTCGATACAAGTGGCAATGACGTTTGGGAATATGAGCATTCCTCGGATAATGTGCTTGCTCACCATGATGTGGAACTATTACCTAACGGAAATGTGCTGTTTATTGCTTGGGAGAGGGTTTCTGCCGCTGATGCCCAAGCAGCCGGTATTGACACACAAATTGATATTTTTCCGGAAGTTTTAATTGAGGTTAATCCTGATACTGATGAAATCATCTGGGAATGGCATAGCTTTGATCATTTAGTTCCAGAAGGTAGCTCAGTCCCAAACAACCCACAATTAATCGACTTTAACTACAACACGGTAAACCTCGCCAGCAATGGTGATATTCTTCATGCTAACGCCATAGAGTATGACGCTGTTAATGATATTATTTACTTAAGCGTTAATTTTTATCACGAAGTTTGGGCCATCGATCACAGCACAACTACCGAAGAAGCTAGAAACAGCGAAGGCGGCAACCGTAACAAAGGCGGTAACCTACTCTATCGCTTTGGTAACCCTGAGGCCTACGGCAATACTCAAGGCCAGCGAATTTTTTACAATAATCACCATATAAATACCATTCCAAATGGATACCCAGGTGCCGGTAACGTGCTGGTTTACGTTAATGGCAATAATGTGCCCGGTGTACCCGAAGGCTCTGAACAATCCTTTGTCTATGAGCTTGATTTACCTGAGCCTGATAATTTTAATTTGCAAGCTGATACCAATAATGAACCAGAGGTTGTTTGGAGCTTCACCAGTTCAACACCCCGCCTTTATAATCGAGTCGTCTCTGGTGCCATGCGGTTACAAAATGGTAATACACTTATTTGTGAAGGTGATTATGGCTTTTGGGAAGTTACACCGTCAAAAGAGGTCGTATGGCTATATAATGATGGTTCATTTTGGCGAGGCTACGAATATCAGATAGACGCTACTGAACTAGAAGGTTTTACCCTCCCCGCCAATTAAAAAATTGATGCTGTTCAAAATCCCTGCTATAGTTCGCCTGTTAGCAAGGATTTTGGCTGTTTTCAGACAAATTAGTCATTTACTACTTAGTCTGCTCAAAAATTTCTCAGTCATAAGCCCCTGCCAAATAAATAAGCAAAATAGCTTGGTAAAACGAAATTATTAAAGCTTGTTCTTAGAATTTCATTACGCCTAAGGTGGATGTAATAGTAATAATTCAGTAATAGAGCAAGATTTGGAGCACTCTATGTAAGTAGTGTTTCAGTAAATAAAATAGGCAAAAGCCATTTTAAAGAATATATCAGCAATAGGAATATTTACAGTTAGATAAACAAAAAACTACCTCCGATTATTTACCTCACTCCCTAATTTAGGTTAGTTTTCGTATAAGGTTAAGTTATTAATCAAGTCGGTAGAAAAGTGTTTAGTGATGCGAGATTTAGTTATAATTTAAATTAATTTAATATAATAAAATATTGATTAATAAAGAATTTTTTCTTTAACAACCACTCTCAATCCATTAACTTGTACTTCCCTTCAGCATAATTCTTTAATATCCAAGCTCTTGCTAATTATAACAACTATACAAGAGATATATATTTATGAAACGCATGTTAATCAATGCAACTCAACCCGAAGAAATCCGAGTCGCATTAGTTGATGGTCAAAAACTTTTTGACTTAGATATTGAATTAGTTGGCAGAGAACAAAAAAAGGCCAACATTTATAAAGGTAAAATTACTCGCGTAGAACCCAGCTTAGAAGCAGCTTTTGTGGACTATGGTGCGGAAAGGCATGGCTTTTTACCTTTAAAAGAAATTTCGAGAGAGTATTTCACCGAAAAAAACTTTCGTGGTCGCCCCAACATTAAAAGTGTGATTGCTGAAGGTCAAGAGATCATCGTCCAAATTGAGAAGGAGGAGCGTGGCAATAAAGGTGCAGCTCTAACAACTTTTATTAGTTTGGCTGGTTGTTATTTAGTCTTAATGCCTAATAATCCTCGAGCTGGTGGTATATCAAGGCGTATTGAGGGTGAAGAACGTGAAGAACTACGCCAAGCCATGCGTGACGTCAAAACACCTAAAGGTATGGGCTGTATTGTTAGAACCGCTGGCGTTGGTAGAAACGCAGAAGAACTGGAATGGGATATGACTGTTCTGCAGAACCTTTGGCAAGCAATAAAAACCGCTTCCGAAGAGCGTTCCGCACCTTTTTTAATCCATCAAGAAAGCGATGTGATTATTCGATCTTTGCGGGATTATTTACGCTCTGATATCGGTGAAATTATTGTCGACAAAAAACAAGTCTATGAAAAAGTATGCAAACAAATTCGCTTTATTCGCCCTAACTTTGAAAATCGCGTCAAACTCAATGAAAGCCGTGAAATACCACTTTTTAATCGCTTTCAAATAGAATCGCAAATCGAAACCGCTTATCAGCGGGAAGTTCGTTTACCTTCTGGTGGCTCCATTGTCATTGACCCAACAGAAGCATTGGTATCAATCGATATCAACTCATCAAGAGCAACTAAAGGCTCTGATATTGAGGAAACCGCTTTATTAACCAATAAAGAGGCCGCACAAGAAGTTGCTCGTCAATTACGCTTAAGGGATATGGGTGGTTTAATCGTGATTGATTTTATCGACATGTTACCCGTCAAAAATCAACGTGAAGTAGAAAGTGTTTTAAAAGAAGCACTAACCAGAGATAGAGCAAGAGTCCAAATCGGCCGAATTTCTAAGTTTGGTTTACTAGAAATGTCGCGACAACGCTTAAAACCTTCTCTTGGTGAGTCGGCTCATAATATCTGTCCTCGCTGTCAAGGTACAGGAACCGTAAGAGGTGTTGAATCAATTGCATTATCAATTTTGCGATTACTTGAAGAAGAAGCATCAAAAGATTCAACAACAGCTGTCGAAGTTTTATTACCCGTTGAAGTTGCAACCTTCTTACTCAATGAAAAACGTAATATTATTAATGCCATTGAAAAGCGTCAGGAAGTCAGAATACTGATTATTCCTAATCCTTATATGGAAACGCCCAACTATGAAATTACTCGTATGCGTGGCGATGAAAAAGTACAAGGTCCATCTTATGATAGACCAGTACAACCTGAATTAAACGTTACTATCAATACAACACCTGAAGCAATTAAACCCAGCGAACAAGCTGCGGTAACTTCTTTTGAAGCACCTGCTGCACCAGTTCATGTTAGTAAAGCGAGCAATGAGCCAGGTTTTTTCACTCGAATCTGGCAGAGTTTATTTGGTAAAGAAGAAGAATCTTCATCCAAAAAAAGCCAACATAACAGTCGTAGTAATCATGACAAAAGTCGCTCAAAAAATCATTATCGACGTAATAAACCTAACAACCGTAAACCAAATAATCGTCAGACTAAAAGTCATGATAAACAAGCTAATTACAAGCAAGCCAATAATAAACATTCGCAGCAATCAAAAACTGACGATAAAAAGTCTGTAAAAGGCTCACAAGATTCTCGTAAGCCTAATAACTCTCAGAATCATCGAGAGAAAACTTCAGCAAAATCAACACAGAGACCACCTCGACAATCTCGAGAAGAGAGAAAACAGTCTCAACAAAGCCCAAAAGCTAATACGGATAAGAATGCTAAGCCAGCAAGAGAGCATGACAACAGGCAACAAAATAACTCTGTAGCTGATAAAGCTGCCGCTAGCAAACACTCTGCACCGAAAGCATCGTCTCATCAAAATCACAATAAAAATCAACAGACGAATAAACCTGTTGAATTAGATGTGTCGGCTAAAAAAGTAGATACTCAGAAACCGAACTCGAGTCCAGCTAGAAAACCTCAAAATGAAAAAGTAGAAGCTAGTCGTTCAGAAAGTACCAATAACAAAACTAATGACACTTCGGCTCAAACAAACAATATTAAAGCTCAGAAAAATACTGCTGCAAATAATATTCAACCAATTAAAACAAAATCTTATGCCCCTGCAACCAAACCAATCGCAGCTAAAGCATTACCACCGATTACTAACCCCGCTAAGTTTCCTGAGTTCAAAGAAGGTGTAGCAATCACATCAAACGTTGAACAACAACAAGCTAATAAAAGCTATAGTCCTATGACCAAAGCGAGTAGTTAATTTTATTAATTACTTGATTGAAAGCAGTCGATTGACTGCTTTTTTTTGCTTATCTTACGTATTAGCTCAAACTCGATCTGACAAATCTGACTGGCTGAGAACGCCTAGGAACAGCCATTGGTAATAATTTTAACGCCCCGCTAAACGGCGAGCGTTAGCGAGTCCGGTGGAGGCCACG
>CAYPMT010000056.1:0-15216 GCA_964411875.1 uncultured Kangiellaceae bacterium | reverse complement strand
TTTCTATGGCCTTGCATAGAATCATTATGGGTTATGCTCAAGTTGTTATTCTCGGCAATTATTTAATTGCTAAAAAAGGCATGGTTTGGTTAACAGAATTACCTGATATGGGTTGCATTAATGCATTGCTATTATCAGCATTCGATTGGGTTTATTTATATTTTCAATTTGCGGGCTGGTCAAGTGTTGCCATTGGCTTTTCACTTTTAATGGGTATTCGAATTGAAGAAAATTTTAATAAACCTTTTTTAGCAACAAATATTATGGAGTTTTGGCAACGCTGGCATATGACGCTTTCTAATTGGTGTAGAGACTATGCTTTTACACCGTTATTAGCTATCACGCGGAACCCTTTTTTATCGATTTTGGTCGCTATGCTAGTTATGGGCCTATGGCATGAGGTCTCTCTCTATTATTTACTGTGGGGAGTTTATCATGCGGGTGGCATTACTGGTTGTCGCTTATTTCAACGTTGGCAAAAAGCTAAGGGCATTGTTATTTTTGATTTTCCTCTAGGCAATTTAGTTAGCTGGGCAATTACTTTTTTGTTTATTTTTTCTGGTGAAGTGATGATAAAAGCGACTGAACAATATTTACTGGCGTTTTTAAACTGATGCTCAGACTTTTTCGCTGGCTGCAAAAAAAGCTACCTAAGCCTATGGTTAACCCGCTCATAGCAGCTAGCTATGTCATTATTATATTGCTTATTATTGCTCTGAGTGGCACCTCATCGCTGAATTTTATTTATTGGGATATGTGAATCTTTGAGTTTGTGGTTAGTAACTTGAGCTCTTATTTCTTTTAATTAGGCTTTTAGCATTTCTTCGATAGCATTTGCGAGACGCTTCTCGTTGGATCTGCGGTGCTAACATTCCTGTCGATGGCGGTTTTGCAGCAACCTATTTATAACTATGTTTGGCGCGGGTACTTATCTGCGCCAGTTCTTCAATAAGAAAACATCAATAAAAAATCCATTTTTTATTAAGTGTACTCTTTTGATGAAACTTCTCAGATTGATAATAGGTGATTTTTCATATTGAGAACCGATACGTAAGTTATTTGATTGCTTTGTGTCTTTACTTGAAAAGTATTGTTGTTACATAGTTAATTGAATAAACTCGCCTGGCTGTAAATTGTGCAACTGCCAAGATCCTATACTGACTCGAATCAATCTAAGAGTAGGGTAACCAACTGCCGCAGTCATGCGTCTTACTTGACGGTTTTTACCTTCTTTTATAGTTAGTTCTAACCAGCTAGTTGGTATTGTTTTGCGTTCTCTAATCGGCGGGTTACGGGGCCATAATTTAAAATTGTTTTTTTCTATGTCTAGTTGTTTAGCTTTCGCAGGTTTAGTCCAGCCATCTTTTAATAAAACGCCTTTCGATAGTTCTTCGAGTGCTTTTGAGTTGATTTCACCTTCAACTTGTACCCAGTAAGTTTTTTCCAATTTGAATTTGGGATGACTAATTTTGTGTTGTAATGAGCCATTATCAGTTAATAGCAATAAACCTTCAGAATCTTTATCTAAACGACCTGCTGCATAAATATCTTTTATTGAAATAAAGTCAGCTAGGGTTGAATCACCCGGTTCGCCAGTAAATTGACAAAGCGTATTAAAGGGTTTGTTAAACAAAACAAGTGTTGAGTTTGGTTGTTGCAACTTTTTCGACAAGCAAATAAGCTTTTAGGTTTGGTTTTTTCTATTGTAACCAAATCTATCATAAGTTTGTAGTCAATGATTTTGAGAGCCTATTGAGGCCTGCGCAAATAGTTGGTAATCTGGCTACTCAATTAACTGACTAATAACTTATTAATAATGAATTCGATAGACCTATTATTATCACGAAAATCTCATTCTAAATTAATTGAACCCGCTCCTACTAATGAGCAGTTAGAGGTATTATTTAAAGCTGCCCTACGAGCGCCGGATCATGCCTTGTTACGCCCTTGGCGTTATCGAGTTTTTGCTGGAGAAGCTTTGCAGCAGTTGGGTGATTTTTTTGTGCAAGCGACTCAGTTATCAGGCAAAGAACTGTCTGATGATAAGTTAGAACGACTTCGCCGAAAACCTTTAAGGGCTCCCATGGTGATAGTTGCGAGCGTAAGAATTACTGAGCACCCTAAAGTCCCAGAAATAGAACAGATACTTTCTGCTGGTGCGAGTGTGCAAAATTTACTGATGGCTGCACACTTTCTTGATATTGGTGCCATGTGGCGGACTGGCGACTTAGCATTTAATTCGCATTTAATGAAATTGCTTAAATTTGATGAGCATGAAAAAACTGTAGGTTTTATTTATCTGGGAAAAGAAGAGGGTGAAAAGCGCTCTGTGAAACCTTTTAATATTAGTGATTTTGTTGTGGATTATAATTCAAATGGTTAAAGGCGCATAAACTATAAATGTAATCCTATTGGGCTACGCAAAGCTAGCCCAACTTAGGTTTATCTTATATAGTAAATTTTTGATTAAAACTCTGCAGTTCCAGGTGCTCTTGGAAAAGGAATCACGTCACGAATATTTTGCATACCTGTCGCATAGGCAACCGCTCGTTCAAATCCCAAGCCAAAACCAGCATGAGGAACTGTGCCATAGCGTCTTAAATCGCGATACCACCAATAGTTTTCTTTAGGTAAACCCATTTCATCAATACGCTTATCGAGCACATCGAGCCTTTCTTCTCTTTGACTACCACCAACCATTTCACCAATACCAGGGACTAATATATCCATTGCAGCAACAGTTTTTTCATCATCATTAAGTCGCATATAAAAGGCTTTAATGTCTTTGGGGTAGTTCATCAAAATAACTGGCTTGCCCACTTTTTCTTCGGCTAAATAGCGCTCATGTTCTGATTGCAAATCGACACCCCATTCAACGGGGTACTCAAACTTTTTGCCACTATCTTTTAAAATTTTAACGGCTTCGGTGTAATCCATACGCTCAAAGGGCGTGTTAACCACATGCTCAAGTCGTTCAATAACGGTTTTATCAATGCGTTGATTGAAAAATGCCAAATCATCAGCTCTTTCGTTAAGTACGGCTTTATAAATATATTGCAGCATTGCTTCCGCTAGATCAGCATCGTCTTGTAAATCAGCAAAAGCGATTTCAGGTTCAACCATCCAAAACTCGGCTAAGTGTCGGCTGGTATTTGAATTCTCGGCTCTAAAAGTGGGACCAAAAGTATAAACTTTAGACATAGCCATACAATAGCTTTCAACATTTAACTGACCAGAAACGGTTAGAAAAGCTTCTTTACCAAAAAAGTCTTGGCTATAATCGATTTCGCCTTTTTCAGTTAAAGGTAAATTGTTTTGATCTAAAGTACTAACCCGAAACATTTCACCAGCGCCTTCACAATCACTTGCTGTAATAATGGGCGTGTGGATCCAGTTAAATTTTTGCTCGTATAAAAAGCGATGAATGGCTTGTGCCAAACAGTTTCTAATCCGAGTAACTGCGCCTATGGCATTAGTTCTTGCACGTAGATGAGCAACTGAACGTAAAAACTCCATAGAGTGTGGTTTAGGTTGAATAGGGTAGTTGGCAGGTTCATCGACAAAACCCAACACTTCTATTTGTTGTGCTTGCACCTCATAGGATTGGCCTTTTCCCTCACTGGCAACTAGCTCACCATGGACAACCAAGGAAGCGCCAGTTGTCGCCTTGAGTATCTCAGATTGATAGTTATTTAACTCACCAGGAGCAATCACTTGAATGGCATCAAAACAAGAGCCATCGTGTAAATTAATAAAAGAAAACCCCGCTTTTGAATCTTTACGAGTACGAATCCAGCCTTTAATTAAAACCTGACTGTTTTTTTCGGCTTTGCCTGACAAAAGATCGGCGATAGACCAATGCTTATCCAAAAGATACTCCAAATAACTAATTAACGATTAATGAAAAGAGAGAATTTTAACCTTGAATAGCCAATAGTGCCAACTCATTCAACTAAAGGATTATTTTAATGTTTAAACTTAGCGATTAGAATAGGCTTTTACATGAATTTATTCAATAAGTTAGGTATACTTAGGGACTGAATTACAGGAGTGTATGGTGTTCACTATCATTTTACCTGTAATGTTAATCTGTCTATGGGTTTGTAAATTTAAAGTTGTTTTAAATAATATAACTAAAATAAAAGGTTTAGATTATTAATGGAACGTATTTTTGGTCACTATGTCCCTAAAAGTTTGACCCTATTGGCGGTGATTGAGTTTACAGTTGTTTTTGCTGCTTTTTATTCTGGTGTTAACTTACGCTTTTTAGGTCAAGAGTTAACGCCTAACTTAAGCGAGTTTCTACATGCTAAAGCATTAATTTTCGCTATGGTTGTTTTTTTATCCATGGTGGGAGTTGGCTTATATTCACGTTTAACACGAGATAGTTTTGGTCAAATATTAAACAAGCTTTCTATTGGTAGTGCACTAGCCTTTTTTATCCTTGTTGCTCTTTATTATGCTTACCCTGACCCTGAAGTAGTTGTTGGCCGAGGGGTTATTGCCATGAGCTTATTAATTTCGTTTGTAGTCCTGCTTATAGTTCGTTATGTCTTTATGGTCATTGTGGATACTGAAGTGATGAATTCTCGGGTCATGGTAATAGGGAGCGGCCAAACAGCAAAGCAGCTAGAACAACTTAAACGTAAAAATGATTGGCGAGGAGTAACCCTGGTAGGCTTTTTACATCTTGAAGGGACAGAGGAGTTTGTGAGTAAAAATAGAATTATTTACTCAAATAAAAATTTAGTTGATTTAATTGATGAATATGGCATCGATCAACTGGTTGTTGCTGTTAACGAGCAGCGTGAAAATTATCCTGTTAATGATATTATTGCTTGTAAGCTAAAAGGTGTTTTAGTCACAGAAGCTTCTGATTTTTTTGAACGTCGTGCGGGTAGAATACAAATTGATACATTACATCCCAATCGGTTTATTTTTATTGAAGGCTTTGCTAAGGACTTAGTAAAAATTGTCGTAAAAAGAATTGTAGATGTTTGTTTATCTTTATTGATTTTAATTCTGACATTGCCTCTTTATCCTATTTTGATTTTGTTAATAAAAATGGAGTCAGGTTGGCGGGAACCGGTTTTTTATAGTCAAATTAGGGTTGGTAAGGATGAAAATAATTTTGTGATTCATAAATTTCGTAGCATGGTGGTTGGTGCCGAAAAAAGTGGCGCACAAATGGCTGCTAAAAATGATGCTCGAGTGACCAAAATCGGTCGAGTCATGCGTAAGACTCGCATGGATGAATTACCTCAATTATGGAATGTTTTAAAAGGGGATATGAGTTTTGTTGGGCCTCGTCCAGAACGTCCAGAGTTTGTTGAAAAGTTAGCTAAAACGATTCCTTATTATCGTATGCGTCACCGGGTAAAGCCAGGCATTACTGGCTGGGCCCAGGTCTGTTATCCCTACGGTGATGATGAAGCCGATGCTAAAGAAAAATTACAGTTTGATCTTTACTATATTAAGAATTACAGTGTTTTTCTTGATTTGACGACCCTTGCCCAAACAGTGCAAGTGCTTTTGTGGCAAAAAGGTGCTCGATAAATTAACTAAAATCAATACAATTTAAATTATATAACAACTTTATTTTTAAGCGTTTAATTTTGGGAAAAAAATATGTACGAGTCATATTATAAGCTTTCGGGCAAGCCTTTTCAGTTAGCGCCCGATCCTTTTTTCTTTTTTGGTAGTAGTACTCATAAAAGAGCGCTTGCCTATTTGAAATATGGACTTTCTCAAGGCGAAGGATTTATTGTTGTTACAGGCGATGTAGGTACCGGAAAAAGTACACTGGTTCGTACCTTATTTGGTTCTTTGGAAGGCAAAGATGATGTCGTCGCTGCAGAGCTTATTAATACTCAGCTAGACTCTACCGATATTCTTCGTATGGTAGCTGCAACGTTTGGCTTGGCTCATAAAGAAAATGAAAAGTCTTCTTTATTAAAAAATTTAGAAAACTTTTTTATTGCACGTTGTAAAGAAGGTAAGCGTTGCATGCTGGTTGTTGATGAGGCACAAAACTTGCCTTTTGAAACCATTGAAGAGCTTCGCATGCTGTCAAATTTGTATTACAAAGGCAAAACGCTTTTACAAATCTTTTTACTTGGTCAGTCAGAGTTCCGTGAACATTTAAGAGATCCGGCTCTTGAGCAAGTTCGTCAAAGGGTTACCGCCTCTTATCATCTTGCTCATTTAGATGTCGAAGAGACTCAAGCTTATATTGAACATCGACTCAAAAAAGTTGATTGGCAAGACAATCCTAGCTTTACCGCGGAATCATTTAAGCTGATTTATGATTTTACTGGTGGTGTGCCTCGTAAAATAAATACAACTTGTGACCGTTTATTACTCTTTGGCTTTTTAGAAGAAAAGTCTCGTATTGATGGCGACATTGTTAAAACAGTGACTTCAGAAATTACTGAGGAAAATGATGCCGGCAAAGAAGCTGCAGCTAAGTCCATGACGCCAATCAAAAAGGCAGTAGACTTACCATCGGATGCTTCTGTTTTAGAAGTCAAAGTGCATCAGCTTGAACAACAAATGCAAGATCTTCGTAAGCAATTTCGTAAAGAAAGAGAGTTTATGCGTAAAATTGTGCAGATATCGCTCGATTTTTCAGATGATCAATAAATAAATTTAAGGTAACCTGAAAAGTCCATATAGCCCTAGATATTTTAGGGCTAATCAATTACTGTAACAATTAATATGAATATGCGTCTAGGATACTTGCAAGTATAAAGTAGAGGAATACTTATGATACTCAGTAATAATAATTTTAAAACCAATAAAAACGTTAAAACTAAATCACTCAACTTTGCTATCCACTTAATTGTAGCTTTTACTTTTTTATTACAGTTAGCTTGTGGTAATAGTAGTAGTGATAATAATAATGATGAACAAGTAGTTACTGAAGTTGAAGTTTATAATGCTGATCTAGCTGAAGATAGTCTTGTGTTAGCCGTTCCTCTTTTTGGAACAGAGGCTTTTCTTGTTGAAAAAAATGGTCAAAGGCTTAAGAATTTTGAGCTTAATGCTACTCTTGGTGTTGATCTTGAAATTCTGCCAGATGGTCGACTTTTAGGGATGTTTAGAGTCAATGACCCCGTAACTACTATTGGTGGCTATGGAGGCATTATTCGAATATTGATACCTCAAGCTGATGGTTCCGTAACAACTGACTGGGAGTTTGTTCACTCAACGGATAATTTTATTGCTCATCATGATGTCACAATGCTACCTAGCGGTAATATTTTGTTTCTTTCATGGGATAGAGTCACGCCAGAAGAAGCTGAAGATTTAGGTATTTCAACGAGTGTTGATATGTTTACCGATGCCTTGATAGAAGTTGACCCCTCAACAAGTGAAATTGTTTGGGAATGGCACAGCATTGATCATATTATTCAAGATAGAAATGAAGATGCGTCAAATTTTGGTGTGGTTGCAGACAACCCTAATTTAATTGATTACCACTATGTTGCTCCAAGTGATAACCAACCAATTGATACAGGAAATGTGAGTCATGCTAACGGGATTGCTTATGATTCGGCCAGAGAGCTTATTTATTTAACCGTTAATGAGTTTGGTGAAGTTTGGGTGATTGATCATAGTACAACCAATGAAGAGGCTGCCACTAACTCGGGTGGTCAACGTGGGATGGGTGGAAATCTAGTTTATCGGTTTGGTAATCCTCGAGCTTATGATAACAATCAAGGCTCAGTAATTTTTAATAATAATAATCACGGCCCTAGTCTAATAGAAAGTGGCTTACCTGGTGCGGGTAATCTTTTGGTGTTTTCTAACGGTAATCAAGTTAATGCCTCAACTGTTTACGAGTTACAACTAGATCCAGATAATTTCAATTTACAGGTTAATAGTGACAATGAACCCGATGTGGCTTGGAGCTTCAGTAATGATGAATTATTTGCACCAATAGCCGGCAGTGCTATCCGATTAGAAAATTCTAATACCTTAATTGCAGAAAACGATTATGGCTTTTGGGAGGTTACGGAGGAGCAAGAGGTTGTCTGGCGATATAATGGCAATGGTGTAAGGTTTTGGCGAGGGCTTGCTTACCCAAGAAGCGTTCTCGACTTTTTACCTTAAATTAAACTCACCTTAAATTAAAACGCTATTCAAAAAAAGCCCTCTTAATGAGGGCTTTTTAATTTTGATGTTAGTGTTTAGCCTATCTTTGCTTAATTGGCTTAACATCACGGCTAGCTTCACCGGTGTAAAGCTGTCTAGGACGACCAATTTTTTGCTTAGGTTCAGCAATCATTTCTGACCAATGAGAAACCCAACCAACAGTTCTTGATAAAGCAAAAATAACCGTAAACATATTAGATGGGATACCAATGGCTTCCAATATGATTCCAGAATAAAAATCGACATTCGGATAAAGCTTTCTTTGAACAAAATACTCATCTTCTAAAGCAATTTTCTCTAGTTCCATTGCAACTTTTAGAATAGGATCATTCTCTTTACCAGTTGCCGTAAGCACTTCATGAGCACTTTCGCGCATGACTTTAGCGCGTGGGTCAAAGTTTTTGTAAACACGATGTCCAAAACCCATTAGTCGGAAAGGATCATTCTTATCTTTAGCGCGCGCGATAAATTCAGGAATTCGACTAACATCACCAATTTCATTGAGCATTTTCAAACAAGCTTCATTCGCACCACCATGAGCTGGGCCCCATAAAGAAGCAATGCCTGAAGCAATACAAGCAAATGGATTGGCGCCTGATGAGCCTGCTAGTCTAACGGTTGAAGTCGAACAGTTTTGTTCATGATCGGCATGCAAAGTGAAAATTCTATCCATAGCCTTAACCAAAATAGGATCGGGTTTTTCGTCATGTGATGGCATACTGAACATTTGGTTTAAAAAGTTTTCAGCATAAGACATTTCATTACGTGGATAGACAAAAGGATGGCCCGTTGAGTAGCGATAACACATAGCCGCAATGGTAGGCACTTTAGCAATTAATCTTAACGCGCTTCTTTCACGATGTTCTGGGTTGTTAATATCAAGTGAATCATGATAAAAAGCAGATAGAGCACCAACCACACCAATCATAATTGACATAGGATGAGCATCACGTCTGAACCCTCGGAAAAACATAGCAAGTTGTTCATGAACAATTGTGTGGCTATTAATTTGTTTAACGAAATCTTCTTTTTGAGCTTCATTAGGCAGCTCATTATTTAAAAGTAAATAACAAACTTCCATAAAGTCGCATTGATCAGCCAGTTGTTCAATCGGATAGCCTCGATAAAGAAGAATGCCTTTGTCTCCATCAATATAGGTGATTTTAGATTGACAAGAAGCGGTTGACATAAAGCCTGGGTCATAAGTAAAAACACTATTTTTTACTAATTGAGAGACATCGATAACATCGTTACCTTCAGTTGGTGTATATATTGGCAATTCGATTGCCTCTCCATCGGGTAAGGATAGTTTTGCTGTTTTATCCGTCATAATATTACTTGCTCCTATATCAATAGAAAGTAGAGATTAATTATGGTTATGAAGCTAGGCCACTAACTAAAAACCATTAAAAATTTATTTAGGTAAAATTAAGTCTAACTGCTTGAGTCTAACACATAAAGAATAACTCTTTATCAAATATCCATGACTCACGAACAACACCACAAAATATGATTAAATTTAAGCCTAATAAAATGATTCATTTTTACTTTTGCGATTTAGACTTATATAATGGTCATCAATCCAAAGAGTAATGCTTCAACCTATAGAACCACTTTGTAATAAAAAGTTTAGCAGAAGTTGTGTTTTCTGCTTAAAATTAAATCAGTGCGGCAATTTTATCCGTGTATTGATTGTTTTATAATCATTAAAATTAATAGAAGAACATATATTGTGAATAAAAACAGACCTGTTAATCTCAACTTGGGAACATTTAAGTTTCCAGTGACCTCTATTTCATCCATACTCCATCGCATTACCGGAGTTGTTTTGTTTATCTCAATACCACTTTGTCTTTGGGCATTACAACAAAGTATGCATAAAGATGGCTTTGATGAGTTAAAAGTATTATTGAATGGTGATCTTGCTAAGCTAATTGTTTGGCTCATTTTATCCATGCTGGCTTACCATATTATTGCTGGCCTGCGTCATCTTTTAATGGATGCAGGTATTGGTGAAAGTTTACAAACAGGTCGTATGGGATCTTATGCCGTTATTTTTCTCGGTGTTATAAGTGCAGTTCTATTAGGAGTTTGGTTATGGTAACTTCTGCAACAAGCCTTGGTCGTAGCGGTTTGCATGATTGGATTATTCAGCGAGTCAGCGCGATTGTATTAGCTGCTTATGTTATTTATCTAGTTGGCTTTTTTATAGCAAAGCCAATTGATTTTGTTGCTTGGCAAAGTTTGTTCTCACAAGCTTGGTTCAAGATTTTTTCTATCCTTGCCATTGCCTCTTTAAGTTCTCATGCTTGGATCGGTTTATGGATAGTTTCTACGGATTATATTAAACCCACTTGGATTCGTTTAATTTTTCAAATCCTAATTATACTACTATGTTTCGCCTTTATTTTGTGGGGCATTCAAATTCTTTGGGGTCTATAAATGGCATTACCAGTTTATACTTTTGATGGGGTGATTGTTGGTGGTGGTGGTGCAGGTATGCGAGCTTCATTACAATTAGCAAAGTCAGGTCAAAAGGTTGCATTAATTTCAAAAGTGTTTCCGACACGTTCTCATACGGTTTCAGCTCAAGGCGGAATCACTGTCGCTTTGGGTAACTCCCATGAAGATGATTGGCGTTGGCATATGTATGACACAGTCAAAGGCTCTGATTATATTGGTGACCAAGATGCCATTGAGCTGATGTGTCAAAGTGGCCCCGATGCTATTTTAGAGCTTGACCATATGGGCTTACCTTTTTCACGTTTAGAGAATGGTAAAATCTATCAAAGACCTTTTGGTGGCCAATCCAAAAACTTTGGTGGTGAACAAGCCGCTCGTACAGCTGCAGCTGCAGACAGAACCGGACATGCTTTATTACACACTCTCTACCAACAAAATCTGGCCGCTAAAACGCAATTCTTTAATGAATGGTACGCCATCGACTTACTCATGAATGATCGTGGTCAATGTTGTGGTGTGGTAGCCATGTCAATTGAAAGTGGTGAAGTTGCTTTGTTTAAATCGCGTGCAACAGTTTTTGCTACCGGTGGAGCAGGGCGAATTTTTTCTTCAACAACGAATGCTTTAATCAATACTGGTGACGGTGTTGGCATGGCTCTAAGAGCAAACATACCGGCTCAAGATATGGAAATGTGGCAGTTTCATCCAACAGGTATCGCTGGTGCGGGTGTTTTAGTGACTGAAGGTTGTCGTGGTGAAGGTGGTTATTTAATTAATAAAGATGGTGAGCGTTTTATGGAGCGTTATGCACCGAATGCTAAAGATTTAGCTGGTCGTGATGTGGTTGCTCGTTCGATGACCAAAGAAATCTTGGAAGGGCGCGGCTGTGGCCCTAATGGCGACCATGTTATGCTTAAATTAGATCATTTAGGACAAGAAACATTACATAAAAAATTGCCGGGTATTTGTGAATTGGCAGAAACGTTTGCTCATGTTGATCCAGTAAAAGCACCCATTCCGGTTGTCCCCACTTGTCACTATATGATGGGCGGACTGCCGACTAATAAATATGGTCAAGTAATTGGAAAGGCTTCAGGCCAAGAAGAATATATCGTTGACGGTTTATATGCTGTTGGTGAGATCGCTTGTGTGTCAGTACATGGTGCTAATCGACTTGGTGGTAATTCATTATTGGATTTAGTTGTTTTTGGCCGAGCTGCTGGTATGCATTTAGAAGATGCGCTTGATGACGGGCTACCGCAAAGTGATTTTACTGACGATAATGTCGATGAAGCTATGGCTCGCTATAACCGCTGGGACTCTAATGAGAGTGGCGAAGATCCTGTTGCGATCCAAAAAGAAATGCAGCAAATCATGCAAAATAATTTTGGCGTTTTTCGTACTGGTGAGCTGATGCAAAAAGGTATGCTTGAACTCGAAAAAATTGCTGAGAAACTTAAACATGCCAAGTTATCGGATAAATCCAAAGCATTTAACACAACTCGCGTAGAGTGTTTAGAGTTAGATAATCTTATGGCGACTGCAAGAGCAACGGCTAAAGCAGCAAATTTCCGTCAAGAAAGTCGTGGTGCTCATAGTCGTGAAGATTATCCGGATAGAGATGATGAAAACTGGTTAACTCATAGCTTATATTATCCAGAAACTCACGATATGGATAAGCGTGCCGTTAATATGAGTCCAGAAACTGTGGAAGCGTTTCCACCTAAAGCTAGAACTTACTAGTTCAGAAATTATTAGCTCAGAACTGATTAGCCAGATAATTTATTAGCTATAATACTATTAAAAACACATTGAGAAATTACTATGCGATTTTCAATTTATCGTTTTAACCCAGAAACTGATAAAAAACCTTATATGAAAGATTATGACTTAACCATTGAGTCAGGATCTGACATGATGTTGTTAGATGCGTTAATTGCTTTAAAACAACAGGACCCAACTTTGACCTTTAGGCGTAGTTGTGGTGAAGGCGTTTGTGGCTCCGATGGTGTTAATATTAATGGTAAGAATGGTTTGGCTTGTATTACCTCTATTTCATCATTAAAAGGTTCTAAAGTTGTCGTAAGACCTTTACCTGGATTGCCAGTTATTCGTGATCTTGTTGTCGATATGGCTCAATTTTACCGTCAATACGAAAAAGTGCGTCCTTATCTAATTAACAATGATGAAAAGCCTGCCCGAGAACATTTACAATCACCTGAAGATAGAGCCAAATTAGATGGTTTATATGAGTGTATTTTATGTGCTTGCTGTAGCACAGCTTGCCCTTCTTTTTGGTGGAACCCAGATAAATTTGTTGGGCCTTCGGGTCTTTTACAAGCCTATCGTTTTTTAATTGATAGTCGAGATACTGAAACTGAATCTCGTTTAGCTGATTTAGATGATGCTTATAGCGTTTTTAGGTGTCGTGGCATTATGAATTGTGTTGATGTTTGTCCTAAGGGCTTAAACCCAACTCAAGCAATTGGCCATATTCGCTCTATGATGCTAAAGCAAGGTGTCTAGCAAAACCTAGCAAAACCTAGCAAATAGTCTATGCTCTAATTAGTAGTTCATTTTATTTGTGAAATTCCTTCTTATGCTACTTATTAGTAACGGATTTTACTGATAGAATATGTAAAACTTTCTTTTAATTACTAATTGGAATAATGAACCATGAATTTACATGAGTATCAAGGTAAACAGCTCTTTAAGGAGTATGGTTTACCCGTATCAGATGGCATTGCTGTTGATTCACCTAAAGCTGCCTTTGAGTCTGCTGGACAGATTGAAGGTGACAAATGGGTTGTAAAAGCGCAAGTTCATGCCGGTGGCCGTGGTAAAGCGGGCGGTGTGAAATTAGTTAACTCTCGTGAAGAAGTGAAAGAGTTTGCCAAACAATGGCTAGGTAAAAACCTTGTCACATATCAAACTGATGAAAAAGGCCAGCCAGTATCTAAGGTATTAATTGAAGGTTGTATTGATATTGAACAAGAACTTTATCTCGGTGCTGTTGTTGATCGTTCTACCCGTCGAGTTGTTTTTATGGCATCAACTGAAGGTGGTGTTGAAATCGAAAAAGTTGCTCACGAAACCCCTGAAAAAATTCACAAAGCCATTGTTGACCCATTAGTCGGTGCTCAGCCTTATCAAGCCAGAGAGCTAGCCTTTAAAATGGGTTTAAGTGGTAAGAATGTTAAACAGTTTACGCATATATTTTTGCAACTCTCTAAATTATTTCATGATTTAGATTTAGCTTTACTTGAAATTAATCCTTTAGTTATTACTAAAGCAGGGGACTTACATTGTCTCGATGCAAAACTTAATATCGATAGCAATGCAGTTTATCGTCATCGTCGTTTAGGTGAAATGCATGATCCAAGTCAAGAAGATGAGCGTGAATCACTCGCAGCTTCTTTTGATTTAAATTATGTTGCTCTTGATGGCAGTATCGGCTGTATGGTGAATGGTGCTGGCCTTGCAATGGGCACAATGGATATTGTTAACCTACATGGCGGTTCGCCAGCTAACTTTCTTGATGTTGGTGGTGGTGCAACTAAAGAAAGAGTGGTTGAAGCATTCAAAATTATTTTAACTGATGAAAATGTTAAAGCTGTATTAGTTAACATATTTGGCGGTATTGTCCGCTGTGACTTAATTGCCGAAGGTATTATTGGTGCCGTTGAAGAGGTTGGCGTAAAAGTCCCCGTTGTTGTTCGTTTAGAAGGTAACAATGCTGAACTTGGCCAAAAAGTTTTAGCCGATAGTGGACTTAATATTATTGCCGCAAATAGTTTGGCTGATGCAGCTCAAAAAGCGGTTGATGCTGCGGAGGGTAAATAAATGAGCATTTTAATAGATAAAAATACCAAAGTTATTTGCCAAGGCTTTACTGGTTCACAAGGTACTTTTCACTCAGAACAAGCTATTGAATATGGTACTAAAATGGTTGGCGGTGTTACGCCAGGCAAGGGTGGTCAAACACACTTAGGTCTACCAGTCTTTAACACAGTTGCCGAAGCTGTTGAAAAAACAGGTGCTGAGGCTTCAGTCATTTATGTACCTGCAGCTTTCTGTAAAGATTCTATTTTAGAAGCAGCTAATGCGGGTATTAAATTAATTGTTTGTATTACAGAAGGTATTCCAACCCTAGACATGCTTGATGCCAAAGTTAAGTGTGATGAGTTAGGTATTCGTTTAATTGGACCAAACTGTCCAGGTGTTATCACCCCTGGTGAATGTAAAATTGGTATTATGCCAGGCGATATTCATAAGCCAGGTCGAGTGGGTATTGTTTCTCGCTCAGGTACACTGACTTATGAAGCGGTTAAACAAACCACTGATACAGGCTTTGGTCAATCAACTTGTGTTGGTATTGGTGGAGATCCAATTCCGGGCTCTAACTTTATTGACGTCTTAGAAATGTTCCAGAATGATCCAAAAACAGAAGCCATTGTAATGATCGGTGAAATTGGCGGAACAGCCGAAGAAGAGGCGGCGGCTTATATTAAAGCCAATGTAACTAAGCCAGTTGTCTCTTACATTGCTGGTGTAACAGCTCCCCCAGGAAAACGTATGGGTCATGCTGGCGCGATT
>CAYPMT010000055.1:0-15724 GCA_964411875.1 uncultured Kangiellaceae bacterium | reverse complement strand
TCTTCAATAATACATGAACCACAGCGTGGTTTGCGAGCCACGCAAGTATAGCGACCGTGTAAAATCAGCCAGTGATGGGCATCCATTAAAAATTCATCGGGAATAAATTTGACTAGTCGTTTTTCAACTTCGACGACATCTTTGCCTTTGGCAATATTGGTTCGATTGGAAACTCGAAAGATATGGGTATCGACAGCCATAGTCGGTTGGCCAAAAGCAGTATTGAGTACAACATTAGCTGTTTTCCGACCAACACCCGGCAAGGCTTCGAGCTCTTCTCTGGTTTCGGGTACTTGGGAGTTATGTTGGTCAACTAAAATTTTACAGGTTTTAATGACATTAGCTGCTTTTGAATTAAACAAGCCGATGGTTTTTATGTAGTCTTTTAAACTATCAAGGCCGAGGGCGTAAATGCTTTCTGGCGTATTAGCAACAGGATAGAGTTTACGTGTGGCTTTGTTTACACCCACATCAGTGGCTTGTGCTGATAAAATAACCGCAATTAATAGTTCGAAAGGGGAATTATATTCAAGCTCAGTTGTAGGGTTTGGGTTTTGTTGCTTGAAGCGTTCAAAAATTTGTTGACGCTTTTGTTTATTCATTTAGGTTGAGTAGCTCATAAATTATAAAAGCTAATAATAACAAAAAAGCTATCGAATTTAATTGATTTTATAGGTGTTTTTATACTAGCCTAACTAACCAAATTTATTCTCTCGTGTTTATAGGTAATTAATAAAATGCATATTAATAGTAATTTTGATGGCGGTAATATTAAGTGTTTAAAATTTGAACAGGCTTCTGATATTCAATTAGAAATAAAAATCGACAATCAAAGTGACTTTTATCAATGGTTTTATTTTCGACTAACGGGAGCTAAATCTCAAAATTGTTCGATGAAAATACTTAATGCGGCTAACTCAGCTTATTCAGATGGCTGGAATGATTATCAAGCCTTAGCCTCTTATGATCGTGAGTTCTGGTTCCGAGTTCCAACGAGTTATAATAATGGCATTTTACAAATTGATCATACGCCAGAAACTAACAGCATTTATTATGCTTATTTTGCACCTTATTCGATGGAGCGCTGTGCGGACTTTGTTGCTTGGGCAGCTACCGATCCGAAAGTAGACGTTAATACATTAGGGCAAACTCTTGATGGGCAAGATCTTGATCAATTAATTATTGGTGATCCAGATTCTAACAAGAAAAAGATATGGATCCATGCCAGACAACATCCGGGCGAAACTATGGCATCTTGGTGGATAGAAGGATTTGTTCAGAGGCTATTAGATGAAGATGATGCTATTTCAAGAACACTGCTTGAAAAAGCGGTGTTTTATGTTGTGCCGAATATGAACCCTGACGGTTCTCGGCGTGGTCATTTAAGAACTAATGCGGTTGGTGCTAATTTAAATCGTGAATGGTTAGAGCCAAGTATGCAAAGAAGTCCGGAAGTTTTTCTCTTACGTGAGCAAATGCATAAGATAGGTGTTAACTTTTGCTTAGATGTTCATGGCGATGAAAACTTGCCCCATAACTTTATTGCTTGTGCTGAAGGTACGCCAAGTTGGAATGAAGGTTTACAAAAATTAAGTTATGCTTTTGGTGACAAGTTAATGCAGGTTAATCCGGATTTTCAAAGAACCTACGGTTATGAAAAAGACAAGCCTGGGGAGGCTAATTTAGCTATTTGTAGTGATTACATTACTGAAACCTTTAAATGTCCGGGCATCACGTTAGAAATGCCTTTTAAAGATACCGCTGACTCACCACAACCACTACAGGGTTGGTCATCTGAGCGTAGTCAAAAATTAGGTGCATCATGCCTAGATGGATTATATGAGGTTATAGATGAGCTTTAATTTATAAATGATTAATTTATAAGTGTTTTATGGGTAAATATTAGATTGGTAACTATCTGATTTGAAATATTAAATAGAAGCTGAGTTGTTATTACCATTGATTGCAGGAATGTATTTTTTAACTTGATCGATGTCGTCTAAGAGTTCTTTAGCGGTAACAACACATTGACCACAACAGTTGCCGACACCGAGCTTTCGTGTGATTTGCCTAAGTGTGTCGCCGTTTTGAGCGGCTTCTATAATTTGGCTGTCGGTAATGGCATTACAAATACAAATGTACATACTGTTATTACTTCTTTAATACTGAGATAGTTTTAGTAGTTAAATGATTCATTAGTTACATAACGAACATGGTTTATGACTTTAAATTAATCAGTTTTAAACCGTGTTAATAAAGATTATACGAATCATTCTCATTTAAGTCAAGTTTCAGTTCACATTTTATGCAATAGGCTTAAATGAATTGATCGGTTTAACGGGTCATATTGTTGAAAGAATTATCTGACTAAAAGAATGCTATCCTTTAATAAAGCAATCATATAAAGTTCTTTTTGAAACGAGTATAATTTTGCGAGAGAGCCATAAATTTTAAATTAGTGAGCCATTATGAAAAGCCAATCAGAAACAATTAAAACACTCAATCAAACGCTAAAATTAGTGTTAACTGGAATTAATCACTATTTTTTACATGCCAGAATGAATGATAACTGGGGCTTTAGTCAGCTAAATAAGCACGATTATGCTTATTCTATTGCCTTGATGAAGTCATCTGATAAATTAATTAAGCGAGTTTTGTTTTTAGAAGGCTTACCTAATTTACAAGATTTAGGACGACTCTATATTGGTGAAGATGTACCTGAAATATTGGTGGGCAATTTAAAGTTTGAAACGGAGTTACGAGAAGGCTTGCTTTCTGCTATTGCTCACTGTGAGCAGGTCTCAGACTTTATTAGCCGTGAATTGCTCGAAGCTATTTTAACTGAGAGTGAAGATCAAATTGATTGGTTAGAGAGTCAAGACTATTTGATTGAACAGTCAGGCCTAGAGAATTATCTCCAATCGGTTATCTAGTATGGGTTTTTATCGTTTTATATTTAAACGAACAATATCAATTTGGAAAGTATTAGTTTAAAAAGCATTTATTTAAAAGCGATTTACTTAAAAACAAACTTATTTTAAAAAAGGTTTATTTATTATGAAGGGTAGTCCAAAAGTTATTCAAGAATTACAAAGCTTACTAGAGTCAGAGCTAAGCGCTTCTGATCAGTATTTTATCCATGCGCGGATGTATGCTGACTGGGGTTTATCGGCTCTAGATGAACGCATTAGCCATGAATCTGATGAAGAAAAGGTTCATGCTCAATTGTTAATTGACCGAATTCTGTTTCTTGAAGCAACACCTGACGTATCTAAACGATCTGCATTAAATGTTGGCAAAGATGTCTTAGAAATGATGAAAAATGATCTGCAGTATGAATATAACAATGCGGATCATTTAAAGCGTTCAATTAAAATTTGTGAAGCAGAGAGTGATTATCAAACTCGTGAGATTTTACTTAAACTCTTGGCAGATACCGAAGAAGATCATATGTTTTGGCTTGAACAGCAGGTCGGCTTAATCGAGAAAATAGGCATTGAGAATTATATCCAAAGCCAGAAATAATGGTGAAACTTAAGTGGAAGAAGAAGTCTTTTAACCTAGGCTTTCTTCATCCGCTTAATTTTTCTCTCTTTCCAAGCACTAACAATGTGAAATCGCCAAAAAAGGCGTACGCTAAAATAACCAATAAGTGCACTAACGGTTGAACAAATTAAACAGCCCCATAAAAATGGGGCTAAAATTTCATTTTCATTAAACCATGTCCAACTTAATTCAAACTCGGTATTGTCTGTTGGCTGGCCAAAAAACCATAGCCCAACAAAATAAGCGAAACCAAAGAAAAGTGGAATTGTTAACGGATTGGTGATCCAAACTAAGGCGAATGAAATAGCAATATTGGCTCTAAATAGAATTGCGCTACCTACGGCAATAAACATTTGAAAGGGTATTGGGATAAAGGCACAAAATAAACCGATGGCAAATGCGCGACTAACAGAGGCGCGAGTCAAATGCCACAGCTGCGGATCATGCAGTACTTTGCCAAAGATTTTTAAAAATCGATTTTCTTTAATCGAATGCGGATCGGGAAGGTACCGTTTGATTAGTTTTCTTGGCATGCTACAACTATTAACATAAATAAAATCACCTCAGTTAATGTTTATTCTAGCAAGGATTAGTCATTTACAGTATTAATAAAGATGATTATTATAATAGAAAAGCTGTTATAAAATAATGATGGGACATACTTTTTCATAGAAAAACATTAAATCATAAGAAACATTCACTTATAGGATGAATGATGATAGTAAAAGGAATTGCGTTTTTATTAGGCATGGTTAGTCTATTTATTTTGCCTAGTATTCAATCGATTATACCCTTGGCTGGCCTGGCCTTAGTTGGGTTAATATTTCTTGTTAACTATAGACGCTTCTGTTGCTCTCAAAGTAATGCTTTTCGACAAAAGCTTTTCGAAATTAGCGGTGTTTTTTTATGGGCTGTTATTTGGGCTTGCGGGCATAGTTACTTGTGGTCAAGTTATTCCAGCCAACTAGTGACAGAACCCAAAAAAGCTTGGGTCGAAGGTTATATTTGTAGTATTCCAACAAGCCAAAACTATGCAACCAAGTTTGATTTTTGTATTCAAAAGATAGATGGCCTTGCTGTACCTTTTGCTCAAAAAAGCCGATTTAAGTTTTCCTGGGGTAAGTATGTCGAAAAACCAGCTATTGAACTAAAAGCTGGCCAATATTGGCAGTTTTATGCCAAGTTAAGACCATCTCATGGCCGTTATAACCTAGGAGGATTTGATTATCAAAAATGGTTATTAGCTGAAGGCTATGCTGGTCAGGGCTATATAAAAAAACAGGCTAGCCCAATCACACATGGTACTTTTGCTATTTCATCTTTCTATCAGGCGTCTCGACAAAAGCTTTATGATCGTATTGAATTAAATTTACCTTACTCTCCCTATAAAGGCTTACTGCTCGGTTTATTGTTGGGAGAGCGGGGAGATATCGACACTTCGCAATGGAAAGTTTTACAAGCTTCTGGCACGGGGCATTTGTTTGCTATATCGGGTTTACATATTGGGTTAGCCGCTTTTTGGTGTTATTGGTTTGTGTTTTTTCTTTGGCGTCTGAATAGTAGGCTTTGTGTGTTTTACCCAGCATCTAAAGTTG
Source organism: uncultured Kangiellaceae bacterium (assembly GCA_964411875.1). Taxonomy (GTDB): domain Bacteria; phylum Pseudomonadota; class Gammaproteobacteria; order Enterobacterales; family Kangiellaceae; genus Aliikangiella. The sequence goes on along the minus strand of CAYPMT010000055.1, from coordinate 10,583 downwards.
CTCAATTAGGGGCATTGTTGGGTGGTTTATCCATGTTGCTTATTAGTGGAATGGGGCTGCCTGCACAAAGGGCTTTTATTATGCTGGCCATTTTTATACTAAGTCGTTGGAGTGGGCGTTATTATGAATTGTCCAGTGTTTTAGGCATGACGTTAATTATAATTTTACTAATTCATCCTTTTGCAGTTTTATCGACGAGTTTTTGGCTATCTTTTTTAGCGGTTTTTATTATTAGTTTATGTCTTAAAAAGCAGGCTTATCATATTCAAGTTGAGGATAGTCGCTTAGGGAAAATTAATAAATTACAGAAAAAATACTCATCCTTCATCATATGGCTAAAACTGAATAGTTATTTATATATTGTAATGCTAGCTATTTCGGCTTATTTTTTTAATCAAATCAGCGTAGTTGGTTTGATCGCTAATTTAGTCTTAATTCCGTTAGTTAGTTTTATTTTAATGCCAATTTTGTATCTTTCACTGTTGTGCTTGCCACTTCAATTTGGCATTAGTGCATTAATACTTAAGCTGGCAACGTCAGTGATTAGTTTCGGCTATGCAGTTCAAGAGTGGCTTGCAACGTTTAATCAAAGCTTAATGCTATTTGAATTAAATAATGAGCTACTACTTGGTTTTTGCTTGTTAAGTATTTTGATCCTATTACCAAAGAAATTAGTTTCTAGAACAGTTTATCTTCCCACAATAATTATTGTATTGATGGGAGTGACCCAAACAAAAGAGACAGAAAAATTCTCAATGACAGTGTTTGATATAGGTCAAGGGCTAAGTATTTTTATCGAAACCCCACAGGGTAATCTTTTATATGACACAGGCTGGGGTAATCAAGATTATGCGTTAGCTGAATCTGTGGTGTTACCTTTTTTAGATAAGCAGGGTATTAATAAAATTGATAAGTTAGTTATCAGTCATGCTGATTCTGATCATGCTGGTGGTGTTAAACAAATTATTGAAGCTAAACAAGTGTCAGAAATGATTTGGGGAGAGAGGCTAGATGGTTATCAAGGAGAGTCATGTCATGGTTATCAGCCTTGGGCCTGGGGAGAAATAAGTTTTCAATTTTTACCGCATTTAACAGAAAGCCAATTGGAGGGCAATAATGCTTCTTGTGTTCTATCGGTTTCAACACCACAGGGTAAAATATTAATGACTGGTGATATTGAAAAACAAGCAGAAAGAGCTTTAGTTGATAAGGGTATTAAACAGCATCAAATACTTATTGCACCTCATCATGGAAGTAAAACTAGTTCAACACGAGAGTTTATTCAACAAGTCTCACCTAAAGAAACTATTTTTTCTGCAGGTTATGATAATCGTTGGAAATTTCCGCGTCAATCCATTGTAGAGCGTTACCATCTAGCCGAAAGTCGGACTTGGGTCACCTATCGCGATGGGGCTATTTTAATTCGTTTATCAAATGACACCGCTCAGCAGGGACATCAAGAGCTAGAAGTTTTATCGCTAAGAAAAGAAGAGAGGCATTTTTGGCTTAAACCAGTGACGGTTTTAGAGTAGGTTAAGTGGCGTGCCTGTTTTATCTTTGAATAATGATTGGTTTCTAGCATTTTTTAACCAACATCTTGAGATACTTGCTCGATAAACAGCAAGCTGATTAGTTATAATAGATTCACATAGTATGGATAACATGTGAAAAAAGTTATTATGAATATACTTAAGCGATTATTGTTTTTAGTTATGGCTCTAGTATCTTTAGTCGTTTATGCTGAGGATAACAAAACTAATTATGAAAAAGCTCAGCTTGAATGTGCTAAGAAAGCCGCAGGGCAAACTAAAGTACCTTATGACCAAGCTTATGATGATTGTATGGATAAAAAAGGCTTTTCTATTAATAGTGTAAAACGACTAAACTATTTTAAATAAGCGTTTTAAAACCTAATAATTGACGATAAAAACTTGGGACGTTTGGATTACTTTAGGGATTTTTTATTGGTAACGGTGGGGTTCTAGAGGTTGTGGATTTGTAGAGCTTGACTTGTAGAGCCTTAATTAAAGCTCACACATCCTTGTGTGCAATCAATAGTGATTATTGGTTAGCTTTATCTTTAGCTTGATCAATTAAATCATTAGCACCATCTTTAAGCTCGCTTGCTTTATTAGCAGCAGCGTCTTTGATGTCACCAGCTTTTTCAGCAGCAGCGTCTTTCATATCGCCCGCTTTTTCAGCAGCAGCATCTTTCATATCGCCCGCTTTTTCAACAGCAGCATCTTTCATATCGCCAGCAGCTTCAACAGCAGCATCTTTCATATCACCAGCAGCTTCAACGGCTGAATCAGTTAATTCTGCAGCTTTGTCACTGACATTATTAACACCATCTTTAACTGCATCAACGCTATTGCTAACGCTATCTTTGGCGCTATCAAGTAGGCTACCTGCCGCATCTTTTGCATCTTCTGCTGTTTCAGAACTTTTATCGCAAGCTGTAACGCTAAACAATGCGATTAAAAGTATACTGATACTAGTTAAACGATATTTTCTCATAATATTCCCCTTAGGTAGATTATTTAATAATTAGTATTTTAAAGGTTATTAACGTGGCTGTTTTTTAGACACTGCAAGGATTATACTGAATCAAATCAAAAATACTACTGATTGAAGTGTTTTATCTGAGATTTAAGTTATAAATAAAAACAATACAATTTATTAAAAGTAGTGATTTGTCTATCAGTTGTCACAATCAGTTGAACTTTGTTTAACGAGATGTCAGTATTAAAGCTGTTTTCATTTAGTCAGCGTCAAACTTATTAGAGCGATGTTAGCAAAGTATCTGCATTTCTTATCTCCGCCTCCCCTTGAGGGGCTTTCTTGTATTCAGTCAATCAATAATTGATAACCGTTAGTTATTTAGCATAGTTGTTTTTGATTAGCGGTAAATAATCTAGTTTTAATCTATTTACTTTAGTTAAGCTTCGGTACAAGAGGTTTAAGGAGATCGAATAATTATGCAAGTTTTAGCTTCAAATTGGCAAAGAGCGGTTATAAAAATAGGTAGCGCATTAATTGCACCTCAGGGCAAAGGTTGTAGTATAAAATATTTACTCGCATTGGTTGATTTTATTCATCATAGTCTGCATCAAAATAAAGAGATTGTTCTTGTTTCATCAGGTAGTGTTGCCGCTGGTGCAGGGCTGACCAATTATGATTTATCGAAGCCACTATCGATTCCCGAAAAACAAGCGTTAGCTGCGATTGGTCAAAGTCATGTGATGCAGCATTGGCAAAAACTGTTTGATGATACCTGTGCACAAATTTTGTTAACTCGCTCAGACCTAGAAAGTGAAAAGCGTTTGTTTAATGCTAAGAATACTTTTGAAACACTTTTTAAAATGGGCGCAATTCCAATTATTAATGAAAACGATTCAGTTGTTATTGATGAGTTAGTGGTTGGAGACAATGATAACTTAGCCGCTCGTGTTGCAGTAATGTGTGAGGCTCAGCTATTAATTATTTGCAGTGATGTTAATGGTTTGTATGATAAAAACCCTAAACAGTTTGATGATGCTAAGTTGATTGAAAGTGTTGAAAAAGTCGATGACAAAATTTTTAACTACGCTGGCGCAACTGATAACCCAATTGCGGTTGGTGGTATGACAACTAAGTTACAAGCAGCTCAATTGGCGACGAATAATGGAATTAATACCTTAATTATTAATGGCCGTGACGCAACCAGTTTTGAAAAGTTAAAACGAGAAGAAAGTGTTGGGACACTTTTTATGGCGAATGTTTCTAATTAGCGAGAATTAAAGTGAAAGATATTCTAGAAGAGTGCAAACAAACAAAAGCGGCAACTAAGCTACTAGCGCTTAGTGATACTGAAAAGAAAAATAAAATATTACTAACCATGTCTCAATTGCTTGATGAAAAAAAATCTCAAATACTCCAGGCTAATCAAAGTGATTTGTGTAATGGACAAGAGCAGGGTCTATCGAGTGCCATGTTAGAACGTTTAACAATTACTAAGTCAGGCATTAAGCAAATGCAGCAGTCATTACAAGATGTTATTGGTTTAGATGACCCACTGTGTGCAGATTACTCTGAAACGATCCGGCCTAATGGTATTCGTGTGACGAAAAGGCGTATTCCTCTTGGCGTTATATTAATGATTTATGAGTCTCGACCTAATGTTACTGTCGAAGCTGCTTCTTTAGCGATTAAAAGTGGTAATGGCATTATTTTGCGGGGAGGTAAAGAAGCCTTTGAGTCAAACCAAGCTATTGCTAAGTGTTGGTATCAAGCATTAGCTGAAAATGGTTTTGAGAAAAGTGTCGTGAGAGTTTTAGAAACAACTGATCGTTCAGTTATGAATGAACTGTTAAAGTTTGATCAGTATATTGATGTTGTTATTCCACGTGGAGGAGAAGGACTAATTCGTCATGTGGTTGAAAACAGTCATATTCCAGTGATTAAACATTATCAGGGAATTTGTCACTTGTATGTTGATGAATCAGCAGATTTAGAGCTTGCGCTTAAATTATTAGTGAATGGAAAAACTCAGCGGCCGGGTGTTTGTAATGCGCTTGAAGGTTTAATTATCCATAAAAACATTGCGGAAGAGTTTTTACCAATGGCTAAACGGGCACTTGAAGAAAAGGGCGTTACCATTCATGCCTGTGAAGCGACTCGAGAAATTTCTTCTTCATTAAACAAGGCTGATGAAAAAACCTTTATGACAGAGTTTTTGAGTTTGGAAATTGCTTGTAAACTGGTTAAAAGCTTTCAAGATGCGATTGATTTTATTGACTGTTATGGTTCAGGTCATACCGAAGTGATTGCAACAGAGGATCAAGAAAAAGCAGAAGCTTTTATAAAACAAGTTGATGCATCGGTTGTGATGGTAAATGCGTCTTCGCGTTTTTCGGATGGCGGTGAGCTTGGTTTAGGTGCTGAGATTGGTATCTCAACATCAAAAATTCATGCTTATGGACCTATGGGGCTTGAGTCATTAACCAGCGAAAAGTTTGTTGTACTAGGAGATGGACAAACTCGTCAGTGAGTCGGCGGTGATTAAGAATGTAAGAGTAATTGAGTTTAACTTTCAGAGCGGTGGCTGATAATTTTATCTCTACCCTCTGTCTTCGCTTGGTAAAGTGCTTTGTCAGCTTGATAAAGTATGTCATTAACATCTTTTAACTCGTTACTGACGGCAATTCCAAATGAGGCCGTGACTTTTATATCGGAATTAAAGCTTAAGCTCGTTTGTTTTATAGCTTGACGTAATCTTTCTGCTAGAAAGCGTGCACCACAAAGTTCAGTTTTGCTTGATAGCACTACAAACTCTTCACCGCCATAACGAAAGACTTCATCTGAACGACGAACTGTTTTTGAAAGTGTTTCAGCAACGGCTTTAAGAACGCTATCACCACTAATATGTCCATAGTTATCGTTGATCTTTTTGAAGTGATCAATATCAATCATAGTTACAGAAAAGCTAAGATTATGGCGTTTGTAAGAACAAATTCTGCGATCGAGTGCTTCATCAAAGGCCGCGCGGTTGCTCACTTGAGTGAGTGGGTCGCGACGCGCTTCGGATACAGCGCACTGATAGAGTAATGCATTACGTAAGGGATAAATCAGTAAGCTTAATAAGTTTTCTAATAAGTCAGTTTCTTTGATAGTAAAAGGAACTTGTCGAGTCGCTTCAATGTGACCTAATGATTCGCCCTTGAGATCGAGTTGATAAATACAGCGATGTGTCTGAGTTTTACCTGTTTGATAATTGAGTTGGTTGTCATCATTTTGATAGCTAACTGAATCACAGGGAATAATGCTGGCGGTTTCATTACAAAAAGCTTGTAGCAGTGGCGCTAGGGCTAAAGTTTGTTGTAGCTTTAATGCAAGACGAGTAATGTCGACTGAATCGATTCGGTTTTCAGTCGTTGCTCTATAACCGTCAAGGCCGATTATTTTAGATGATGAACTTGTTTTCATATTAACCCTCTTTACAGCGTGGAGCTTTGTTTCGTTAACTGCTAGGTTTAATCCAGCAAAACTCATGCCATATTGAAAATCACCTTATATAACAACAAGATATAATCGGTGCCAATTTTTTTAAAAGCCAACACATCAATTGTGACGGTTTTTCGACGGTTTAAATCAACAACTTATGACTAATTAAATAGCAGTAAAAGTTAAAAGTGTCAAAATTAATGAATGTTTATCAATTGATGTTAATCCCTTAATTGATTAGCCATTAAACCAGTCATCAGCTTGAGCATTGAGCGAACGACCATTAATCTTTAGACTTTCATTACCCATTAAATAGAGGTAAACAGGAATAATATCTTCAGGTGTTGGGAGTTTACTTGTATCTTCAGCAGGGTAGGCTGTTGCTCGCATTTGTGTTCTAGTTGCACCGGGGTTAATAGCATTAACACGAATATTACTTTCTTCTAGCTCATCAGATAAAACTTGCACAAGGCCTTCAATAGCAAACTTTGATACGGCATAAGGTCCCCAAAAAGCCCGACCTTTCTTACCTACACCCGAAGAAGTCATAATAACTGACGCGTTGGGTGATTGGTTTAAAAGAGGTAAGCAAGCTTGTGTTAGCATAAAAACCGCATTGACGTTAACTTGCATTGTTTCTTGCCAGGCTTCTTCTGAGGTGAATTCAATAGGGGAGAGGGTTTTGAGTATGCCCGCATTATGTAGAATACCGTCTAAACGACCGAGTTCTTTCTCAATGGTATTGGCTAAATCTTTATAATGTTCACTTGAGGCAGAAAGTAGGTCAAGTGGCAAGATGGCCGGCTGCGGATTGCCGGCGGCACAAATTTCGTCATAAACTTTTTCGAGTTTAGCAATATCTCGCCCATGTAAGATAACCGTAGCGCCAGCCTGAGCATAAGCTTTAGCAACTGCTCGTCCAATGCCATCACTGGCGCCACTGACTAATATGACTCGTTTTTCAAGTAAGGTTTGAGATGCTTGATAATTTTGCATGGGAAATTCAGAAATTGTTCGAATAATGAATAAATAGGTAACCATTTTAACAGTGTTACTGTAAAATATCGTCTTCTATTTGAATGGGTAGAGTTAATGTTTCGAGCTATTTTATTATTTTCTTGGTTTGATTGAAATAATAACCTAGTTATTATTGAGGATTGTAAACAAGTTAAATTGAGAAACATACTGAGCTAAGAGATAAAATAGTATATACAAAGGAGAAGGACGCATTGATTAAAGTAATGGTTGTTGATGATCACGAGTTGATCCGGAGCGGTATTAGTAGTTTATTAAAAGATAATAAAAAAATTGATGTAATTGCTGAAGCTTCAAGTGGTGAAGAAGCTACTAGTAAAGCTCGAGAGTTAAGGCCGGATGTTGTTCTGATGGACGCCAACATGCCAGGAATAGGCGGCTTAGAAGCAACCAGACGCTTAATACGGTTTGATCCAGATATTAAAGTGATTGCTGTCACTGTCTATGGTGATGAGCCTTACCCGACTCGTTTTATGCAGGCAGGTGCTGCAGGCTATGTGACTAAAGGCACAGATGTGAAGGAGATGGTGATTGCTATTCAACAAGTTTATTCTGGAAAACGTTATATTGCTGCTGATATTGCTCAACAAATGGCTTTGAAAGCAATTAACCCTGATGATGCAAACCCTTTTGAAGAGTTATCGGATCGTGAGATGCAAGTGATGCTTATGATTACTAAAGGTGAAAAAGTCCAAGAAATTTCTGAAAAGCTTTTTTTGAGTCCTAAAACAGTCAATAGCTATCGTTATCGAGTGTTTGAAAAATTAAATATTGAAAATGATGTTGAATTAACTCATATGGCTATTCGTCATGGAGTGATTGAGCCTAATTAAGTTTTTAAAAATCAAATTTTAGAGATAGACCGATTCCCAGTAAGCTTTTTGATCATAAGTCGTTTTTAACGCACCTGACTCCCAAGCCAGGCATTTATCAAATGCTGAGCAATCAAGATGTTATATATATTGGTAAAGCAAAAAACCTTAACAAACGCGTCGCTAGTTATTTTCAGAAACAAGATCAAACCAAAAAAACACAAGTGATGGTTTCTTTGATTGACGATATTCAGGTTATCGTCACTCAAACTGAAAATGAAGCACTTATTCTAGAGCAACAACTGATTAAAAAGCATCAGCCACGTTACAATGTTGTTTTTAGAGATGATAAAAGTTATCCCTACATTTATTTGTCCGATGAAAAGTTTCCTCGCTTAAGTATTCATCGCGGACAACAGACCAAGAAAGGCGATTACTTTGGGCCGTTTACTGGTTCAACGGCTGCTCGTTACAGCATTTCTTTAATGCAAAAACTTTTCCAAATCCGTCAGTGTGAGAATAGTGTTTTTAACTATCGTTCAAGACCCTGTCTACAATATCAAATTAAACGTTGTAGTGGTTCTTGTGTAGAAAAAATTAGTCAGCAAGATTATTTGCAGGATGTTAATTTAGTAAAATTATTTTACCAAGGAAAAAATGAATCAGTATTACAAGTGCTGACAGATAAAATGCAACAGGCTTCTAAAAATCTTGAATTTGAAGTTGCGGCTCAGGTTAGAGATCAGATTGTGCAGTTAAGGCGGGTATTAGAAAAACAATCAGTGCAGTCGAATAACGTTAATATTGATATTATTGCGGCGAGTTTAAATGAAAAAGTTGCAGGTATATTTTTATTGCATATTCGTCGAGGCATCGTTCAAGGCAGTCGCAATTTTTTTCCAAAAATGCCGGCTGGCACACCAATAGAAGAAGTTATCGAATCATTTGTTGCCCACTTTTATACCAGTCCCAATAATGAGTTACCGGCAGAAATAGTGATTAACTGCTCGATTACTGCAGCAAAATCATTGGCGGACTTAATTAGTGAAAACCGGCAAGCTAAAGTTCGTTTAACACATAATGTTAAAACCAATCGAGCAGCTTGGCTTGCCATGGCAGAAAATAATTTAAAAGAAATGATGAAGGCTAAAGTGGCTTCAAAAAATCATGTTCAAAAACGGATGCAAAGTTTAATGCAAGAGCTTGCGCTAGATAAGTTACCCATGCGAATGGAGTGTTTTGATATTAGTCATTTTAAAGGTGAAAAAACTGTTGCTTCTTGTGTTGTTTTTGAACAGGGTCAAGCGAAGAAATCGGACTATAGACGATTCAATATTCAATCGATAACACCCGGTGATGATTATGCCGCAATTGAACAGGCAGTTAGAAGGCGCTATCAACGTTTAGTTAAAGAAGAGGCGAAGTTGCCAGACTTATTAATTATTGATGGTGGTAAGGGACAGCTTAATCAAGCACAAAAGGTTCTTGAAGACTTAAATTTAGAGCAAGTGACTTTAATTAGTGTGGCCAAAGGCAGTGATCGAAAAGTAGGCATGGAGCAAATATTTTTTCCTGCCGAAGCCGTTGCACGTCGTTTGCCTGAAGATTCATTGGGTTTGCTTCTGTTACAAGCAATTCGTGATGAAGCTCACCGCTTTGCTATTCTTGGTCATAGAGGTAAACGCGACAAACAGCGTAAGACTTCTAGTCTTGAGACTATTCCAGGGGTTGGAGCAAAGCGTAGGAAAGCGCTTATTCATTATTTTGGTGGTTTACAAGAAGTCAAACGAGCGGCAGTTAATGAGTTAAAGCAAGTTGATGGGATTAGCCAAAGCCTTGCACAGGCTATTTATGATCATTTGCATTAATCGGCTCATAATTAATGGTATTTTAGTTGATTAAGTCTGAGCAAATTCTATAACTGATTGATGAGCAATGCTAGAATGGCGTATTAAAGTCATTACAGGCTCACAAAAATAGAGCCAGCTAAGCCACAGAATTAACTGAGTAGTTATGAATATTGCTAATCTCCTAACATCTTTTAGAATTTTTTGTATTCCTTTGTTGGTTCTGTTTTTCTATTTGCCGGTTAGTTGGGGACAAACTACCGCAGCGATTATTTTTGCCATTGTTGGTTGGACTGACTGGTTTGATGGTTGGGTCGCACGAAAATTTAATATGCAGTCAGCGCTTGGTGAGTTTCTAGATCCAGTAGCAGATAAGCTTATGGTGGCAGCATCTTTGGTTTTATTAGTAGAACAGCATGCGACTTTATGGATAGCAGGCCCGGCACTAGTGATTATTAGTCGAGAAATTACTGTATCAGCCTTAAGGGAGTGGATGGCTGAACAGGGTAAACGAGCCACAATGAAAGTGCTCTTTATTGCTAAAATTAAAACTTTAATGCAGCTTTCAGCTATTTTCTTTTTGTTATTAGCGGGCAGAGAGGACAATGTTGAAAGTATATGGGATCATAGTCAGCTTTATATGTGGGGTTATGTCTTCTTGTATACAGCAGTCGCTTTAACTCTGTGGTCTATGATCCTTTATTTAAGGTTAACTTGGCCTCTATTAGTAGACTCTGACAAGCCAGATTAAAAAACGAGTTTTTAATTACTGGTCAATAAATAGCAATGAATAAGTAAGCATCAACTTGCTAAATACTAGGCTTGACACTATTTCATCTTGCTGTAAAATGCTCCCCCACTTGAGGCGGGAATAGCTCAGCTGGTAGAGCACGACCTTGCCAAGGTC